>JBAXWO010000681.1:0-2004 GCA_037128375.1 bacterium | reverse complement strand
AATCCTCGTTGAAGGGCTGGGATGCAACGGGAATACAGGTGCTCGACGTGTCGTTCCAAACCTTCCAACGGAACGATATGTTTCTCGCAGAGATGAAGCATTTCCTGGCCTGTTTGGAAGGGGCTGAGAGACCGCGCGTTTCTGCTGGCGAGGGCGCCCGCAGTTTGGCCATGGCGTTGGCTGCGCAGCAGTCCCAAATTACCGGCAAGATTGAACGCGTGGCACAATTGGATACTTGAGTTCGTTGAGCTGATCCATGCAACCTTGGGTTAGAAGGGGCAAACCATGTACGACATCGAATTCTATATGAAGTCCTATGAGTTCATGAATCGCTCAGCGACTGGCTGCTTTGGCGACAAACAAGCTGCCGCCGCTACGCTGGAATCGTACCGCAACAGGGATCCAATTGTATACAATATCGAGACAACGAATGCCTGCAATATGCGGTGCAAGATGTGCCCGCGCACAACCATGATGACCCGCTCGGTCGCCACCATGAACAAAGATTTGTTTTGTTCAATCGTGGGACAACTCAAACCTTTTTCGTCTGAACTTTGGCGAACCTGGGAACAATTTGTAGTTGATCAATACGGCGTGTTACCCGGCGATGCCAGCGAAAACCATTTTTTTCTTTATATTATCCCAAAAGTCATACAGTTGCACGGCTACGGTGATCCGTTGCTCGATCTAAATATGCCCGCCTATGTCAAACTTCTCGCCAGTCGCGGGCTGCAATCCTATTTCAGCTGCAACCCCGCCAACATCGACATCGACAAGACCGTGCAGATGTTCGAGAACGGACTAAACTATATCAAATATTCAATTGAGAGCGTCGACGACACGAAGCATAAAGAGATTCGTGGAGAAGCGTCCGATTTCTCCGAAAGCTATCGCAAGATTTGTCAATTGCTCGATATGAAGCGGGCACGCAACTTCCATACCGTGATCGTCATAACCATGCTGAACCTGAATCGCAGGGACCAAGCTGAGGAATTCCGAAAGTTGCGAACCGCGTTTTCCGGCAAAGATGTGTATATCTACCTGAAAAGCGAGGATCAGCAATGGTATCGGAAGGATTATCACGGCACGCAATCGATCCATTGGTCGGAATGCTGCAAGCACCCCTGGATGTCCATGACGATCAAATCAAACGGTGAAGCCTGTATGTGTATGGAGGACTTCAACAACGAGATCGTCCTTGGAGATGCCACGCGGGAACACCTTTCGGATATCTGGAACGGCGCCAAGTACCAGAAATTCCGACATGACCACATTGTCTGCACGCCAGGGCTGAAGTGCGCCGAACAATGCGATATGCGACTCATCGGCGAAAGTCTAGACCGTACCCCGACTGTGGTCACCACGCCAAAGCAACGAGATGACAAGCAGGCAGGATAAATACGCCGGGGCATCGTGCCATCATACGAAGGACGCGCTCATGCATGCCGCAAAACTGCGAACCGAACTTTCCAGGTTGCTGGACACCCCGCTTGCAGTTCACCGCAATGAAATCCTCGGAAAACATCGCTCGATGCAAGCGATTCTGAAGGGGCAATGCCCCGTCGTGCTTTATCCAGCCGGGCGCATGGCTACCACCGCAGCAGCGTTGCTGCATTCACGCGGAGTCAGCATTCGCGGCTTGTGCGATACTAACCCGGCACGATGGGGGCAGACCATCCGAGGTCTTCCAGTAATCTGCCCACAGCAAGTTGCAGAATGGGGTGGCGCTGTCGCGGTCCTCGTGGCCAGCAGTTTACATGACTCTGCGATCAGGGCATTTCTGGCTACGCTTGGCTGCCCAAACGTCTATTCGATGCCATACCTGAACCACTGCCTGCCGGACGTGTTCATCTCGCGCGAGTATGCGCGGATGACCGAATCCCCGTTTCTTCCTGGCGCCAGAGAGAACATTATCCGGCTTTTTGATCTTCTGGCCGATGATGCTTCACGCGCTGTTTTAGCCAATAAAATTCGTTATTATCTCTCGTTGGACAAGCAACTGCT
>JBAXWO010000680.1:0-2006 GCA_037128375.1 bacterium | reverse complement strand
GTGTCCCTGAAGAGCGGGCCGGTGGTGGTCGGGTCACGGCCATGCAACCTGGCTGCCGGGGAAACCGCCCACGTGGAAATCCGCCAGGCCTTCGAGTCGCCCAACGATACCGCCTGGAGCGTGAATCTGTCCGAGGATGGCTTCGCGGCCGATAACGACGTTTACGCCACGATGCGCATGCTCAAGCGTCGGCAGGTGCTGCTGGTGGCATCCTCGGAGTATCCCAAGCCGGAGAGCATGACCATGGGCAGCAGCGGGGTGGATCTATTCGCCTGCGCGGTGAACCCGGCTGAGGCCACCGGGGAAGCCCGGGGGGAAACCTACATTTCCGTCAAGCGCATTGGACCGACGGAACTGGAGCGAAGGGCGCTGTCGATGTACTCGGTGGTGGTCCTCTACGGGAGTCTGCAATTGGAAGCGGAGGTGATCCAGGACCTGGTGGGCTATGTGCGCCAGGGAGGCGGCCTGTACGTGATTCCGGATGCCAAGGTCATCTCTTCAACGTTCAACAGGGATTTTGCCCCGTTGCTGTCGGGGTTCCAACTGGGAGAACTCCATGAACCGAAAATTGCAGCGGCGCTGGACGGCAACGAGAAGAACCTCGCGGATCCGCTGCTGCTCGGGCTGGTGCGAGGCGAGTGGGGGACGGTCAACGACATCCGGTTTACGCGTTACTTTACGACGATGGCCAAGGGTAACGCCAAGGCGGTGTTGAAGACGCGGGACGGCGATATCCTCCTGGCCATCGCGGAGATGGGCAAGGGGCGCGTGTGTATTCAGACGCACAGTTGGAACGTGGAGGATACCTCCCTCCCGCGCAGCCTGTCCTTTGTGGGCGTCGCACACGCCATCGTGGATCGTCTGTCCATCCAGGATGCGGATGCGGAAGGATCCGACCGCCCCGACCACATCCGGGCCGGGGATTTCTATCGTCTGGCCCTGCCGCAGTTCCGGGGGCTTGGCGGGGAGGTGGCGCTGGAGGGCCCGCGGACCTATGCCTTCAAACTGTCGCCCGAGGACGCTCACGTGATGGTCAAGGATATGTACATTGCCGGCGCCTACCGCGCGACGCATCCCGGGAAGCCCGCCGCCCGGGACCGGTGGCTGGCGGTCAATCCGTCCACGGAGGAGTCCGAGTCGGCGATCATGAGCGCGGAGCAGTTGGCATCGCTTTGCGGAGTCGGCCCGGTCACGGCGCCCTCCGACCGGGTCGATGCGCTATTCCGGCCGAGCCGCGAACTGTTCCCCTTTTTCCTGGTGCTGGTCTTTGTGGCCTTGGTGGCCGAGACGGCCGGATCCCTGTTGCCGCGGCGCAAGAAGGAGACGCATGGATCAGGTGCTTAGATGGTTCGGGCTGGATCCCTTTACCCGGATTGATGGAATCCATGGATTCCGGTTCATCCCCGAGGCGGGCATTCCGCCGGCGGTCGTGTGGGCGGTGCTGGCCATCGGTCTGGTCATGGCCGGCATCAACTTTCTGCCGGCGGTCAAGATGCAGCGGCGGGTACGCGTGGCGTCCTTCCTGCTCCGGCTCGGCATGGTGGGCCTCTTCCTGCTCGCGCTGCTGCGCCTGCATCTTCAGCTCGACATCCGGCAGGCGCGCAGCCAGTCCTGGCTGACACTGGTGGACGATTCCGGCTCCATGCGGACGAAGGACGTCAAGGACGGTGCGCGGTTCCAGGCCGCCGTCAAAGACCTGGACGGTGTACGCCGGGCTGCCGGGCGCCATGTGAAGGTCGAGACGGCCGCGCTCAGCGGGAAACCGCTCGGAGCGGAGGCCGGGGAAAAGACTCCGACGCAGATCCATTCCGCCATGCTTCGAGAACTGGCTGACCGGCCCAGTCTGCAGCGTCTGATCCTCTTGACGGACGGACGGGACGTGGAGCGGCAGGATTTCGCCCTGACCGGGGAGGCGCTCAAGTCGCGTGGCGTGGCGCTGGACATCGTCTTGTATGGCACCGCCAAACCGACACAGGATGCGCGGATCACGGCCAAGCCGGAGCGCA
>JBAXWO010000068.1:0-9232 GCA_037128375.1 bacterium | reverse complement strand
CATGATTCAAGGCCTTGACGCCCGCGCCAATCAGGGGGTGCCGCCACCACTGCCCCTTGATGGTCAGCCGGAGATCGCAGGGGATTCGCGACAGCAGGGGAATATCCACGATGGACTGATGATTCGAAATGATCACCGCCGGCCTGGCCAGCAGGGTGCGGGTGACATCGGGGCAAACGACCTTTCCGTAGGGAAACGTGTGGACCAGCCCGGCGAGACCCGGGCGGGCGAGGCGGCGCAGCCACCTTCCGCGCAAGGCCCTGCTGCGCGGGTGGATCAACGTGGCCACCGGGAGCGCCACGGCCAGCAGGATGGCGTGAATGGCCAGCAGATAGAGAAGACACCAGCCCCCCCCGAGGAGGTGATAGAGCCGCGGCGCCCCGCCGCAGGCACTGCGGTGCAGGAGCAGGCGGGCGCCGACTGGAACCAGCACCATGGCAGCCACCATGCTGGCCACCAGCGCCAGTAACGCCGTCACGCCATCCGCCGCCTGCGAGGGCTGGCCCGGGTACGCGAGCACGCCGAACCCCATCACCACCGCAAGGGCCCCCATGAGGACGGAGCCGCGTGTTGTGGGCGGCCGCTCCAGCCGACCCCGAAACGGTGCCACCTCCGCCCTGAGCAGGAAATGGCTGTACCCCAACGCCACACCCATAACGGGAATCATCAGCCCGGACTGGATGCCGGCAGCGGGTATTCCAAGAAGTGCCACCACCCCGCCGGTCAACAGGTACCCCAGGCCCGCGGGAAGCAGGACCAGCAGGGCCATTTCCAGGACGGTCAGCGGGAAAACGGCGGCAAGACATGCCGCCGCCACCCCCGCGCCGATAAGCCACCGATGCCCGGCGCAGGACAGGTTCAGGGGTATAAGGATGTGGTTAGCGGAACTTAACATGGTTCGTTTCCGTGGGCGCAGATATACACGGCGAAGGCCCGGCGTGCCAGCGAAAAAGCCGTTCCGGAGCCCGCTGGCGACTGCGTTTTCTGTTGAAATCATGGAGGATAAGTCGGACACTTAAGGCGTTGTGAAGCGGGAGGAATAACGGTATGGCAAGTTCGTGTGCTTCGGATCGGCGGGTGGTGGTTACCGGCATGGGGATCGTGTCCTGCCTGGGCACGACGCTCGATACGGTCAGTGCGGCGCTGCAAGATGGACGGTCGGGTATCGGCGTCGTGGAAGAACGCACGCGGATCGGCTATCGGTCCCCGCTTTCCGGCTGCCTCCCCCCACTTGATCCATCCCTGGTCCTGAAGAAAAAAGAACTGAAGTCCATGCCGGAACATGTGATCTATGCCGCCCTGGCCGCAGACAGTGCTTTCCGGGAATCCGGCACGCCGCCCGAGCTTTTCGACAGCGATCGGGCCGGCATCATTATCGGGTCCGACTCCTCCGCCGGCGCGGCGGGCACGGTGCTGAGAACGGTGGAGACCGAGAAGACAACCCAGGGGCTCGGATCGGGAGCCGTCGTCCGTGTGATGAACTCCTCCCCCTCCATGAATCTCGGCATCAAGTACAAGATGCGGGGCGGAAGCCTCACGGTCAGCGCGGCCTGCGCCAGCGGCGCGCATGCCCTGGGCATGTCCTATCTCATGATCAAGATGGGGTGGACCGACGTCATGTTCACGGGCGGCTGCCAGGAGGTTTGCTGGGAGTCCATGGCGGCCTTCGACGGGCTCATGGCGTTTTCAACGCGGGTCGACGCACCGGCCCAAGCCTCGCGCCCCTTCGACCGGGACCGCGACGGCCTGGTGCCCAGCGGAGGCGCAGCCATTCTCTTCCTGGAAGAACTTTCCTCCGCCAAGGCCAGGAACGCCAAAATTTATGCCGAGATGATCGGTTATACCCTCACCTCCGATGGCTATCACCTGACGGAGCCCAGTTCGACCGGGGCAATGCGCTGCATGACCAATGCCTTGCAGCAGGCCGGCATTTCCGCCAGCGACGTGGACTACATCAATGCCCACGCCACGGCCACGCTTGCCGGCGACATGGCCGAGGCCAAGGCGATTCACGCCGTCTTCGGGTCGAACGGACCGCCGGTTTCCTCCACAAAATCGATGACCGGTCATGAGTGCTGGATGGCTGGCGCCTCCGAGGCCATCTATTCGATCCTGATGATGCGGGACGGCTTTGTCGCGCCTAATGTCAACTTTACCGGGTTCTCGGAGGGCATGCCGGAAATCAACGTGACGCCCAAAACCCTGACCAGTAAGCTTGATATCGTCCTCTCGAATTCATTTGGGTTCGGAGGCACAAACGCGTGCCTGCTTTTCAAGCGCTACGCAGAATGACCCGGCGGCAGGAAACACATGACGCCCCGGGCGGGGGCGCGCCGGAGCGCAAGGAACGCTCCCTGCTGGTGGCCATCCCGATCGACCTCTTCGCCTACGCCGGTTACTACCTGGCGAACCTCCTGTTTCTGCTCTTGTCGCTTCCTTTCGCGCTCCTGCTGGCCCCCGTTCCGGGTTTCAAACAACGGCTCTTTCTGCGGGTCGCCCGCGCTTATGCGCGCTTTCTGACACAGGTCTACCTGCCCGCGCTGGGGGTCTGCCGCATTGTCTCCATCACCGGCCTGGAAAACCGCCCGCCCCACGGCTCGTTCATCTGTGTGGCGAACCATCGGGGACGTCTCGACGCGCTCCTGCTGACCGGGGTGCTGACCAACACGGCGGTCCTGATCAAGGCCAAGCACGCTAGATACCCGATGCTCGCGCACCTCGTGCGCCATTGCGGCTTTATCAGCGTCGATCAGGCGTCCACCGCCAGCATCACGGCGGCTTTGCGGAAGTGCGGCTCGCTCCTGGCGTCGGGCACCAATCTGCTCGTCTTTCCCGAAGGCGCGCGCACCACCGGGGCGCGGTTACGACGGTTCGGCAGCATGGCTTTCAAGGTCGCCATGGACCAGGGCAGCCCCATCGTGCCGGTGGTGGTGCACCCGGAAAGTCCCTTCATGGCGAGGAAACTGGTCACATTCTTTCCTCGTAAACCCGTTCATTATCGGATACGTTTCCTGCCCGTTGCCTACCCTGGGGAGCGCGAGTCGGCGGAGGATTTCTGTGACCGGGTTTACCGCCGCATGGCTTCCGAATTGAAGAGTCTCGACCGGGGAACGGAGTGGGAGAACATCTCGTCCTAGAGTTCAGGCACGGAGGGGGAATCGATGTCGGCTACGATCGCGTTCGGAATGCGTGAAATCATGGCCGTGTTGCCCCATCGGCCGCCGTTCCTGTTTGTCGATGCCGTGCTGGCGCTGGACCCCTTCAAGCGGATCGTTGCGGAACGGACCCTGCGCGCCGATGAACCCCACTTCACCGGTCACTTTCCCGGGCGCGCGGTCATGCCAGGCGTGCTCATCACCGAAGCGCTGGCCCAGACCAGCGGCCTGCTGATCGGACTCAGCCGCCAACAGACGAACACGCCGTCAGGCGGACTGATATTCTTCCTGGGCGCCGCCAACATGAAGTTCACCTCCCCTGCCCTGCCCGGTGAGGTGTTGAGGTTGACCGCGGCGGCGGACGGGGCGGCCGCGCGCCTGTCCCGCTTCACCGTCGAGGCCTTCGTCGGCCGAAGGCAGGTGGCGGGCGGAACCTTGACGCTGGCCATGATCGAGGGGGTCGCATGAGAATCCTGGTTGTCCGGAGCAATCCGCGGAAGCGCGGGCGCACGCAGCACTTCACGAACCTGTTCGTCCAGGGCGCCCAGGCGGCTGGCGCCGAGGTCCACGATATCGACTTGATGGAGAAGAAGATCGCCCCCTGCCTGGGCTGCTACCATTGCTGGGTGGTCACGCCCGGCCAGTGCGTCCATCACGACGACATGCAGGAGCTCCTGCGCGAGTTCGTCGCCGCCGACGTCGTCGTCTGTGCCACGCCGCTGTACTACTATTCGCTCAGCAGCCGGATGCAGATGTTTCTTGAAAGAACCCTGCCGCTGACCGCCGCGGGCCTCGATACGACCGTGGGGGGGCTTTCGCGCAACAAGACCCGCTATCCCGAACACTGGCAGGGGAAGAAACTCATCTTCCTTGCCGTGGGCGCCTTTCGAGAGGTGGAGAATTTCAAACCGTTCGAGGATACCTGCCGATTGATCGCGGAAGGCCTGGCCGTGGAACTGGGCGGCGTGCTGATCCGGCCCGAGGCGCACCTGACCGGTTTTTCCCGCGCCAAACCCAAGGGCATCAAGGCCCTTGAGACGGCCTTTGTCGACGCCGGCGCGGAAGCCGCCCGCACGGGCCGCCTCTCGGAGCAGGTCCGCCGGAAGGCCGCATTGTATCTCGCGCCCGACGATGCCAGCTTCCGGAACTATTGCGACGTCTACTGGGCCGACGCCCAGGCGATGGGCGCGGGCGCCGTGGATAGCGAGGCCCTGGTGACAAAGGTCTCGAAGGATGCCCGGATCCTGATGCCTTTCATGGTCTCCTCGGTGGATCCAGTGGCCACGGCCCGGACGAAAGCCGTGCTGCAATTCGACTTTACCGAACCCGATGCGCACTATGGCGTGGTGATCGACAGCGGAACAGCCCGCCTGACCCATGGGCAAACGGCCGCGCCGGATCTGCGCGTAGCGTGCACGGCCGAGGTCTGGGCCGATATTGCGCGCGGCGATCTCGATCCGCGCGCGGCGCTGCGGGAAGGCCGGGTGACGATTACCGGAGACCGGTCACTTTTCGCCAGGTTGGCGCGCTTCTTCCCGGTAGTGGGCTAGCCCGCGCAGGTTGTTGAGGTTGAAGATCCGCGTCTCCCCCCCGAGGCCATTCACCCGGGCAAGCCCCGACAGGACACGGCCCGGCCCCACTTCCAGCAGGAGGCCGACCTCCATTCGCTTCAGGAGGTTCATGCAGTCACGCCACAGCACCGGTGCGGTCAGTTGCCCCGTGATCAGTTGCCGGATCTTCTGCGGGTCATTTTCCACCGCCCCGGTGGCGTTCAGGATGAACGGGATCTTCGGGGCAAGGAAGTCGATCTTCGCGATCCAGTGCTCGAAGGCCTGGCGGGCGGGCTCCATGAGCGGGCTGTGCCAGGGGCCGGCGACGGGAAGCGACCGGCACCGTCCCAACCGGCGCGCCGCCAGACGATCGCTGAACTGCCTGAGCAGGTCGCTGTCGCCGGAGAGGACGACCTGGTCCGGGGCATTGTCGTTGGCCACCGTGAGGCGGTCCGGTTCGCCGATTTCCGCCAGCACTTCCTGCACGGTTTCCAGCGGAACGGATAGGACGGCCAGCATGCCTCCGTTACACCGGGCAGCGGCTTCGTCCATCAACTCGCCCCGCTTGGCGGCAATCGTGACCGCCTGCCGGTCGGAAACCATCCCTGAGGCCGCCAGGGCCGTAATTTCTCCGAGGGAATGCCCCAGCACCACATCGACCTCCTCCTCCTGTTCCGCGAAGCGTTTCAGGTAGCCGAGGGAAACCGCCACGAGAACGGGCTGGAGGAAAAAGGAACGGCGCAGTCTTTTTTCGGGGCCCCGCAGGCATAGGGCTTCGAGGTTTTCGTGAGTCAGGTCGCTGCCCAGTTCAATCAGGGCCCGGAAATCCGGACTGGCCTCGAAGAGGTCATGCGCCATGCCGACTTCCTGGGAACCCTGGCCGGGGAACAAAAGCGCTTTCTTCATCGTCTCCCTCACCCCGCCGTGGCGGTCAGACCCCCGTCAATCACGAGGGTCTGGCCCATGATGTAGGAGGCGATATCAGACGCCAGGAAAAGCACCGCGCCGGCCACCTCATCCGGCTGCCCGAATCGCTTGAGCGGAATGCGGTCAAGATTCCTGCGCTTGATATCCCTCGGGATGCGCGCGGTCATGTCGGTTTCAATGAAGCCGGGGACAACGGTGTTCACGCGGATCCCCTTCGCCCCCACCTCGGCGGCCAGGGCCCGCGAAAAACTGATGATCGCCCCCTTGGACGCGGCGTAGTTGGTCTGGCCCGCGACGCCCACAAGGCCCGATATGGAGGACACATTGATGATGGCGCCGCGCCGGGCCATGAGCATGCTGCGGATGACGGCCTTGGACCAGCGGAACGCACCGTTGATGTTGGTGTCCATGACTTTCATCCAGTCGGCCGTCGGCAGCAGCATGGCGTATTGATCCGCCGTGGCTCCCGCGTTGTTGACGAGAACGTCAATCCGCCCCGCTTCGGCACAGATCTGGTCGACGGCGGCCGTGATGGCATCCCCGTCGCATTGGTCGCAGCGGATGCCTTTCGCGCCGCTGTCCCGGGCCACGCAGGCGGCCTCTTCCTCGTGACGGTGGTAGGTGAAATAAACGCGGGCGCCCTGCGCGGCGAACTGCGTGACGACCGCCTTGCCAATGCCCCGGGAACCGCCTGTCACCAGCACGACCTTGTCCTTGAACTCGCCCATGACCCGATTCCTTCCCTGTTCTGTTTATGAAACGGCCGCCCCGGGAACGACTACCGAAGGGACTGGTATCGGTCCCAGAGCGTGGCGGTCCACTCCTTGATCAGTTGCATGGTGGCCATATCGACGAGGGTCGCCACCGCATACCCACAGGCCATTTCAGTCTTGTTCCGGCTATTCACGAGAGAATGCTCGAAGCGCAGATGCCCTTCGTAATGAGAGGACACCCGGTGGGTCGTGTAGAGTGTCAGGACGTCCCCAAATCGGGCCGGCGTTTTATAACGGCAGTAGTTCTCGACGACCGGCATGGCCACGCCCAGCGCCATGGCCTCGGCCATCGGCAGAACTTCGAGCATGATCTGGAGGCGCCCCTCTTCGAACCAGTGAAAGTACTCGACGTTGTGGATCACGCCCATCATGTCGGCCTGGTGAAACCGGGGGATGATTTCCATCTTCCGCTTGATCAGGCGTGACGTGGCAGCTTTCAATCCGACCCCTCCCGGCCTCTTACATTTCGTCCAGCCTGATGCCCAGGCTCTTCGGCAGAATCGGCGGCATGGAAATGGTCCTCACAGGGGGGCCATCAGCTGCATTCAAGGTAAAATCGAGGCCGGAGTAGGCTAATTCCACGGGAAATACGGCCAGGCCCAACTTGCGATCCAGCACCCGCGAATCGCAACTCGTCGCCACGTCCGCGACAGGGCGGCCCTGGTGGAAGATCCTGGCGCCGGGACACAGGGCCTCACAACGGGGGGCGGCGGAAACGCCGATGATCTTCTGCTTCAGGCCGGCGGCGCGCCGGCCGAACAGGGGGGCGGATCCCCGGAATCCCCCCGCCTTGTCGAAATCGATCATCCACTGCAGGCCTAGAACGAGCGGATCGCGAACCTTCAGCCCCTCCTTGTGGATATTGAAGAAGCGCCCTTCAAGGCGTAGAGCGTGATGCGCCTCGACCCCGCAAAGCCCGCCGCCCGCTGCTTTCACGGCGGAGTGGAGCTTCTCATAAAGGGCGTCGGCCACGGAGTTGGGCGCCATCACCAGGTAGCCGAATTCGGAGGTCTTGCCAGCCCTGAAAAGGTGCACGCTCTCCCCGGCAAACGGATACACTTCCACCGAGAGGTAGGGAAGTCCCAACACATCCCGCCCGAAAACATCCCGAACCACTTTCCAGGCGTCGAACCCATCCAGGCCCAGCAGCACGCACCGGTCGGTCAAAGTCTCCACGCCCGCATCCTTGGCGCCATAGGAATCCAGAACCCGGTCGACTTCCCCGGTCTCGATAACACTCTCGCAAATCAGGATAAAGTCCTGGTCATTGTTGGCCACATAGCAGTCCGCGGCCACATTCCCGTCCTCGTCGGGCAAAAACGTATGCAACATGCGGCCAAAACGGGTTCGCGCCACGTTGCCGGCCAGGAACGTGTCCAGGTAATCGACGGCCTTCTCCTCGGGGATCCGGTAGATCTGGGCAAAGGAGAAATCGGTCAGGCCGACCGAGTTGCGGACGAGGCCGCACTCGGTGGCGCTGTCGGAGAAGGACGAAACCACTTCCGTTCCGTAACGCTCCGCGAACACGGCGCCCGCCGCCTGCCAGGTGGGTTTGAGAGGGGAAGTTCTCACGGGGCCGCCCCCTTCTTGTCCTGTTCTTCAATAATGAAGTCGACGATGGTGTTGATGGAGCGAAGCACGGCCACGCTCTCGTCGGGAATCTTCACGCCGAAACAGTTCTCCGCGCACAGGACGATCTCCAGGGCGTCGAGCGAGTCCAGGCCGAGGCCCGCCCCCAGCAGGGAGACATCCTCATGCAGGTCTTCAGGGGTATACGGAAGGTTCAGGCGCTGGATCAGTTCCTTTTTGAACGCTGCGATGATCGCGGCCCGCCTGAGTATAGTGTTCTGCGCCGTATCTGTCATGCCGCCCTGCTCACATGCCCGCTCCCGCCTACGTTCCCTGCGGGAAAGGGCGAAGTTCCACCGCCGCTGTTTGATCCAAAACGCCGTCTCGAATGGCGGCCGAATATACCCGCCCCGCAGGCCGCTGCGCAATCTTTTTTGCGCCCTAGGCCAGCCCCGGCGCATCTGCGATTAGGTGTATCTTTGGGTCATCTTGGCGATCTGCAGGGCCTTCGCTCGTCGAAGGCCACATTTATTCAGCAGAGCGGTTAAATCCGGCCTGAACCCTGAACCCTTTCCTCCTGAGTGGGCCCTCCTTACGACTCGTAGACGTCGTCGTGTGTGCCGATGTTCACGGGGATAATGATCTCCTTCTCGATGAGGAGTTCGAGCGTAACTCGATAGCTGATGTTGACTGACACGGAATGCAGATCGGCCAGGTTCCCTTTCAACCGGTGCAGGCGCAACGAGGGATGAAACGGGTTCAGTTCCAGCAATCGCAGGGTCTTCTCATACTGCCCAAGAAGGTCGGGGTGCTTTCGCAAGAACTTGCCCGCCCGCTTCGTGTAGCTGTGCGTGAACCTGATAACGAAACTCATGCGCGCGCGACCCGCTTGAGGTGAGCCGCGACGCTATCCTTGTGAACGCGCCCTGCCTTGATATCGGCCCGGCATTCCACCAAGGCCGCCTCCAGTTCGCACTCCCTCAACCGGTTGTAGGAGGGCATGCTCATGATGACGTACCGGTTCTTGCCGCGCACCGAGACGATCACTTCCGACTGCCCGGCGAGAATGGAATCCAGCGCCGAGAGCCCCCGCGTCTTCAACTCGTTGGCTGTTATCGTTGTCACGGGTGGATCCCTTCTAAAAGAGTACTTTCATGAGCACTATTAACAGCACCAACAAGAGCATGCAAGATCAAAGAGGTGGACGCGGCGGTTCCGAATATGGGGGAGGGCGGAGCGTGGATTGTTGAGTGACGGC
>JBAXWO010000679.1:0-2009 GCA_037128375.1 bacterium | reverse complement strand
ATCGGGCGAACAGGGGGGAAATCAAGGTCTTCTCTTTCCGGTTCCGGTAGTAGAACGGCACGACGTGGTCCGTTTCGGCGTTCTTACCCCAACTGAAATGGGCAAGCGGGCCCGCCAACCACAGGTCATTGCGGTCGGGACGGCGGGTCAGCCATGAAAGCGCAGGAGGAATGACGCCGGTGCTTTGCTGTTCGTCGCCCCACCTTGTGTAGGCCATGGAGAGGAACGTGCTGGTTTTACGGTTTCGGTAGTAGAGGGGCAGGAGGTGCTCGGGTCCGGCTTCCGGACCGCTGCTGAAATGGGCCAGGCCCGCCAGGCTCCAGAAGTCATGGAGCTGCGGCGATGAGTCGTAGTAGGAGAGCAGTGGCGGAACGATGGTTGTTCTGCCGCCCCGGTCATTCGTCCACTGGCCGACGAGTGGAGATAGAAACGTGTCCGGATCGCGGCTGAGGTAGTACAGCGGAAGAAGATGCTGCTGGGTGACCCGTCCGAGCCGGGTCCGGGAGTGAAAGAAAGGCGCCAGGGCCCAGAAATCGTCAGTCTCGCCGTCATGCCGACCCCAGGAGAGCAGCGGATAGATGAGCCATCGGCGCTCATCCTCGCCGGTTGTCAGCCAACCGCCTAGGAGGGTCGTCACGAGACGGTCATGAGGAGTCTCGTCGCGATAGTAGAGCGGGACCAGGGCCTCCCAACGGGATTTGCCGTCGGAGGAATCGCCTCGCGAATAGATCGGCGTGATAAAAGCTTCCGAGTCCTTCGTGCGAGTATGGTAGAAGAGCGGAGGGATGAGCGACCACGATTCATCGGTGCTGCGACGTGCTGACCAGGGTAGTGAAATGAAAAGCGAATCGTCGCCGTGCCGGGACCGGTAATAGAGAGGCGCCACATGGCTGCTGCTATCCCGGCCGTTTCTCCCGTAGTGCGCGAGCGGTCCCAGGATCCAGGTGTCGTCGGCCGTCGGGGACGTCCGTCCGCCGGATAGGGCCGGCAGGGCGAACCAGGAGGAGCGATCTTTCCCGGAGTGATAGCCGCCCAATGGCGTGATGACGGTGCGGCTGTCGTTTTGCCGCCGGTTGAAGTAGAACGGCAACATCAGGCTGTAGGCATCGTCCTCCGCCGCGTTCTCTCCCCTGGAGTAAAGAGGCGAGATGAATCGGGATCCCTCCCGGTCGGATGCATTGAGATAGAGCGGCAGAAGGGCCGAGCCCCGTTCCGTGCCGCCGGCGCGTGACCACTGATGGAATAGCGGCCATGCCAGGTAGCGATAGTAGTTGCTCGCCTCCCTGTAGTTGCCAGCCAGCGGGAACAGGTGCCAACCGGTTTCGTCCCCGTGGTTCTTCACGTGGAACAGCGGCCCGGCGAACCAGGCGCTGTAGGTGAGGGAGTCGCCGCTATACCACCAGAGGGGGAGCAGGGCATCCATGCCGCCGCTTTTTTCCAGCGGGTGCCCCTGATGCCAGTACAGGGGGAATCCGCAGAAGTAATTCTTGCCCCAAAAGAAGGGGAATACCCAGTAGTTGTCGGACCGGAAGTCGAACTGGGAAAGCGGCCAAAGGAAACTCCAGGTCCGCTCGGCATCATCCAAACCATAGACCGACATCAGCGGCCGGATGGCGAGGTGGTCATCGGTTTTTTCGCCGATGGGCCAGAGGACGGATACAGCGGGTTCGCGGTAGTAAAACGCCGGCCAAAGGTTCACGCGGTCTTCCGCTGGCCCCCGCGGGGTGCTGTCCTCGCCGGTATAGAAAGGGGTGCCTTTCATTTCCACACTGGCGCATCCCGAGAGCAGCAGCGGAACCGCGTAACCGCCGAACAGCAGCGAGATCGCGATGACGATCCACTCGACCAGCGCGGCGGCGATGGCCCGGGCGGTCGCGGGCAGGCGCTCGACCACCATCGTGATCGCGATGAACTCGCCGCGCCCGTACGAGACCGCCCCGCCCATGAAGGCGATGACGACCAGGTAGAGGTACGAGGTCTCGTCGATCCCCATCAGCAGCGACGACTGG
>JBAXWO010000678.1:0-2009 GCA_037128375.1 bacterium | reverse complement strand
AAAATCGGTGGCCACGTTCTTGCAATCGTGAGCCGGGGACATGCGTTTTCGGGCTTGCATGGGAGCGGGCGGCGGGGCGAGCAATCGAGGTTGCGAGTGAGTAGCCCATGGTTAACGGGGCGCCGAATTGGTCATCTGTCCAGCAGTGAGGTCACCCCGTCCACTGCATGGGCGCCGCACAATCCGAAACCCGCAATCAGAACGCGGCGCAAGAGGCTCGGCCGCATAGCGCGCGGCGCATCGGGTTCGCTCCCACGGTTCACTGGCCCCAAGCCATGACCCACCTTTGATGACTCGTCCTTCCCCGCTCACTGGTCCCAAGGGATTGACGCAGACACCGGTCGAGGATGGGTATCTGCCCCACCAGTCCCAACACCACTCCTCAACGTTGCCGGCCATGTCATAGAGCCCGTACCCATTTCCCATATCCCGCCCAATTCTCCTGTCGTCTATGATCTGGCGACCACTATAGTATCCTACAGGCGTCGATGCTTGAAATCCTGTTTCGTCAACAAACGGGTGGTCGCGACTGCCGCTGTTACAGGAGCCCTCCGTTATCCCATGCGTATAATCGTTCGTACCCGTCACCCAAGGGAAGATGGCACCATCAAAACCGCCTTTGGCCGCCTTTTCCCACTCCGCTTCCGTGGGAAGCCGGAAACCATCGCATCCAAAGTCGCATTGCCATGAGTCCAAATCGATGCACGGTGGCAAACTCAGTATCTCTCCCAGGTAATTGCAGTACGCCAGAGCACCATACCACGTGACTAGTACGGCAGGAAATGCTTCACGGCCCTGCATCACTGACAAGCCTCCATTTGTCCAAATCAACCCGCAGGCATCCTGGCTCAGATAGACGAGCGGCTGCGGGAGTCCCTCCGTATTCACTAGGGCATCCGGCGTCAGTGGCACATTCCCATTTGCTGTCGCAACCTCCACGCTGACACGCCTGCGGGCCACTTTCTGCGCGTTCAACGCCCATCTGAACACATGGCACAACTGCTCGTTTGACACCTCGTACTTCCCAATCCAAAAGGCTGAGGTGTCCACCTTGTGGGCAGGCGTTTCATACGCAAACCAGATCTCATTCGTCTGTGCCGCGTCTGCGTTGCCTTGAGTCGAGCCGCCAGCAGGAACCAGGCACATTTGCGGCCACAGCTCGGAATTGCTGCCGGCCTGAATGGCACCCGTGGGCACCCCTCCTGAGAAACCCCGTTGCGGAAGGAGGCGAGTACCATTCGCCCAAGCGACGAGGCTAAAACAGCAGACCATGCTGCTGCTTGCCAAAACGATAATCAAATGACGCGCTCGTCTCATGGCACCTAGAATTTCGGGCAAGAGGTCTTCGGTTTCTTCCCCGCCCGCCTGCAATACTCATCGGCCTGCCCCTTCATGTCTGTACGGTACTTACCTGCCGTATCGGAACAGCACTTGTCTGCGTCGGTCCACGCCTTCGGATCCGTCTTTTCGATTCCCGTTAGAATGTCGTCCGCACAGGCAACAGAGACCTTGTATGCCCTGCATTCTGACGCTGCGGCATTGTCCTGCAACCACTGATTCCACTTGGCGTGAATGGACTCCTTTTCTCTCTTCGTCTTCGCCTTTGACCATGCCGATTGAGCCTGGCTGCAACATGGGCCCAGATCACTCTCATGCTGCTCTTCATGCTTCTGACTGCATTTCGAGGTGCACGCTTTGTTCAATACTGTAATTCTGACCTTGGTAGGTGTTCCGGTCTTGCTGAAGAAGCCGTCAGGGCCTATGGCTCCGTCGTCCGTGAAACAACCCCAGTAAGCATTCGCTGCCTCAGCTCCTGGATGATACTGTGACTGTGGACCAGCCATTGTCGCTTGCGAACTGGGTGCATATGCGATCTGGATCAGGTAACCCGAAAACTCATCCGTTTCTTCTTCGGCATCCCGGCTCACAGCCCGCCCAATGTCGGGGCTGTAAAATCGGTGGCCACGTTCTTGCAATCGTGGCAAGGGGGTATGCGTTTTCGGGCTCGC
>JBAXWO010000677.1:0-2011 GCA_037128375.1 bacterium | reverse complement strand
GGATTCTCCCGCGCACCGGCCTCGAGTCGAACGGCGGAATAGAACACCAGGCCGAGCAGAAAAAGCGAAATCTCAATACTGGAGCAGACTTCAATGTCGAACAGGTACAGACTGGAGGAAGCGATGGCCAGGCAGAAGAGGCCGAGCGGCAGAAGGGGTGCCTCCCCGCGGCTTCGCAGCAGGGTCAAAAGCGATTCAGCCAGCAGCCACAATCCCGTGATCGAAAACACCGCCCCGCCAAGGACCAGGGCGAGCCCCGGCTCCAAACACGGAATGAGCCATCTCAACAGGGCGTATGAATAGGGAGTAAAGGAAAAAAGGTAATTCTGGCCATACGTCAGGCTCGGCCAGTAGCCCAGCCGCAACAGATCGTTACCCATGATACCGAACGTCGTGACATCCGCGTCCAGGCTTCGGTACGGCAATGCCACAAAGAGGGTCAGGATCCCGGCGCACAGGAGCAGGGCGGGAATCCGCGGCACCAGCCATGCCTGGCGCCAGCGGGCCTCTCCTGCCGCCTCAGCCGGCATGCCCCACCCGCTCGCGCAAAAAATCCCCGATCACGTCCGCCGCCTCACGCGCGCCGTCAAACCCGGCCGTCGGGGCGGAGGGCGTCAATCCCTCCCACCGGCCGGAGTGGTATAATGCGGCGATCTTATCCATAACCGAGTGTTCGTCCGTCACATAACCCATCCCCAGGTCCGCCACCATCCTGGCATTAACGAACTGCTCGGCGTGGCCCGGCACGGGAATGACAAACGTCGGCTTGCCCAACGCAATCGCCTCGCTCACCGCGGAGAAGCCGCCATTGATCACCAGAACGTCCGCACCGACCAGGTGGGCCGTGTTATCCATGAGTTTGCCGTGATAGTGGACCCGCCCCCGGCTGGGTCCCTCGCGCCCCACGACGTGCATTTCGAACGGCAGATCGCTCCGGTCCAAATCGATCGAGGAAGCGAAAATCGACCCGCTCAACATGAACACCAGTTTGCGGACCTCGGACCAGGGGGGGAAGGCCGGGCGCGTGACGGGTATCCGCTGTCGCACGTCGCGCCGGACAATGAGCCCCACCCGGTGAATACGCGGGTGCCGCGGCGGTACCCGCTTCGCCGCCGGACTGATCACCCCGGCGCAGAAGAACCGGTGAAAGAGGTAGTCCATGTACTCGATGATCCAGAACTGGCTCCAGGTCGTCCGGGGCACCGCCCTTCCATCCAGGTATTCGCTGACCACCACGTCGGAGTTGTTCAACGCCAGCACGGGGATTCCGCGTTTCCGAAGCGGGGTCAGGACGTACTCCGAATCGGTCACCACCAGATCGGGCCGCAAATGCCCCAGCAACGCTTCAAGCTGGCGCCGCTTGTGACGTTCCAGCCGCCATAAACGCGCCAGCGAGGAGAGGGTCCGCCAACCGCTGACCCGTCCCTTCGCGCCGGAATAGAAGAAGGCGTCCATGGCGGTCACCGAGTGGATCGCGCGTTTGTCGCCGAAGAACGCCAACCCATTGCCGGACGTCAACACATCGACCTGAACACCCCGCTCCACAAGGTATTCGATCACGGCATAGCACCGCGTGCTGTTGCCAAGCCCCAGGCCGTTGATCATGAATAGACAATTGGGCGACATTGACAGAACCTCGCGCGCTATTTGCCTGCGGAGTCAGCTTTTTCCTGCTTCAGATAGGCGTCGATAAACTGATCCAGGGCGCCATCCAGGACGGCCTGGACATTGCTCGTCTCGGTATCGGTCCGGTGGTCCTTGACCATCGTGTAGGGCTGAAGCACATAGGATCGGATCTGACTGCCCCATGAGATTTCGCCCTTCTGCCCGTAGAACCGCTCCATCTCCTTGCGCTTCGTGTCGATTTCCAGTTCGTACAGCCGCGCCTGCAGCATCTTCATGGCCTTCTTGCGGTTGGCGTGCTGCGAGCGCTCGGCCTGGCATGACACCACCACGCCCGTCGGCAGATGGGTCAACCGTATGGCGGAATCCGTCTTGTTGACATGCTGAC
>JBAXWO010000676.1:0-2013 GCA_037128375.1 bacterium | reverse complement strand
CGACGACGGGGGCGAGGCCAGCCCGACCCTCGGCTACGCACTGCGGGCCAACCCCTGGGCCGAGTTCAACTTCTTCCACACCATGCGTTCGGCCTTCGGCCAGGACATCGCCCCCCGCTGGCCGCATGTCGCCCTGCTTCCCCATTATATCCTCTGGAACGTTCTGCCGGGCGGGCGGCAGTTCGGGTCCGGCGACACCGATCACGAAACGAACGAGATCCCCCTCGAACAGCTCTACACACATTGCGCCCAGCTTCGCCATTTCTTTGGAAAAACCGAACCGTCATGGGCCGCTCTCGCCGCCACCCTCCAAACCAGACTTCCCTCAACGTACTACTTCTTGGCGGCGAATCCGATCACCCCGTTTCTGCTGACGCAGGCCAGTCCGTCGGCGCCGGTCGGCTGGCCGCCCGCGAACCTCCCCAAAGCCCGCCACTTCCCCGGTCTCGGGCAGTTCTTTTTACGGTCAGGCTGGGGCGACGACGACACCTATGCGCTGTTCACGGCAGGCGGATGCACGGACGGCATCTCCGCGCACCGGCATTTCGACCAGAACGGTTTCACGATCTTCCACAAGGGCTTTCTGGCGCTGGATAGTGGAACCCGGCCGGAGCCCGGCAGCCATCTCTTCCAGTATTTCTGCCGGACCGTGGCCCACAACGGGCTCCTGATCCGCATGGAGGGCGAAAGACTTCCTGACTACTGGGGCGCCGTTGCGCCGGGCGAACCCGTCCTGCCCATCGCCAACGACGGCGGAATGCGCTAGCAGACGGGGGCTGTGATCCGGGCCTTCCAAACGACGCCCGGCTACACCTACATCGCCAGCGACGCCACGTCATGCTATCACCCCGGTAAATGTGCGCTCGCCACCCGGCAGTTCCTGCACATCCAGCCCGATATTTTCGTCGTGTTTGATCGCGTGTCGGCCGTTAAGCCGGAATACCGCAAGACCTGGCTGCTGCACACCGCCCGCGAACCGGTCGTCGAGGGGGCAGCGTTCTCGGCGGAACAGGGTGAAGGGCGTCTCTTCTGCCACACCTTGTTGCCCACAAACGCCGTTGTGGAGAAGATCGGCGGACCGGGCAGGGAATTCTGGAATGACGGACGAAACTGGCCTCTGCCCACGAACACCCCTCACCCGATCACACAAACAGAATCCATGGGCGCCTGGCGCATCGAGGTCTCGCCCGGCATCCCCGCGAAGGACGATTTCTTCCTTCACCTGATCGAGGTTGTGAATCGCGAAGTAACCAACAGGACGCCGACCCGGCTGTTACGCGAGGTGGATCGAGCGGGAGTCGAGTTTTCCGACGCGGGGGCGCTCTGGAAAGTCCTTTTTCATACGCAGGGAGATCTGGGTGCCGAGCTGAGGATCGTACGGAACGCCCATGAGACGATCATCCCTCTTCAAAATTCGGTGCAGGCCCAGTCAGGCCTGGCGCAGACGGAGGCGGAACCATGAAGAAAGGGAGTCCGGTGAAGGGGTGGGTACCGATGGCGGTCACCGCCGTGATGGCGCTTGCCGCACTTCTGGGGTGGCGCGAGATCTTCAGCCCCGACATCGGCACGCACCTCGGCAGCGGAAGGTGGATGTTCGAACAGGGAACATGGCTGCGCCTCGATCCTTTCCTGTACACGGTGGCAAACCGCCCCTACATTGATCTGTACTGGCTCTATCAGGTTTTTCTCTGGTTGCTGTTCCGCGTGGGCGGCACGGCCGCCCTGGCCGCCAGCACGATCGGCCTGACCTTCGCCGCCTGCGGACTTCTGCTTTGGCGTTGTCGGGAGCGGGGCGGGATTTCCGGCTGGTGCGCGCCTGTGCTTCTTCTGTTCGTCCTGGGGAACCTTTGGGAGATCCGTCCTCATATCGTATCCTGGATCCTGCTCGGGGCCATGCTTCTGGCTTTCGAAACCTACCAACGCGGCCGGCGCCGGGCCTTGTGGGCCTTGCCCGCCATCATGCTGCTGTGGGTGAACTGTCACGCCATGTTCATCCTCGGTCTCGGCGTGCTG
>JBAXWO010000675.1:0-2019 GCA_037128375.1 bacterium | reverse complement strand
ATCGTCACCTGACCGTTCACCAGCATGTGGATCACGCCCTCGGAGAGTTGGTGCGGTTCGGAATAGGTTGCCCGATCCCGAAGGGTGCCCGGATCAAAGACGATCACGTCGGCGTAGTGACCTTTCGCCACGACTCCCCGTTCGCGCAGCCCGAAATGCCCAGCCGGCAGGGAGGTCATCTTCCGCACCGCCTCAGCCGGTGGTACGGTCTTTCCGTCCAGCGCTGCCCGAAGGAAACGGGGGAAACTTCCATAGGCACGGGGATGCGGAAAGTCGCGGCTCAGCGGCCCCCAGGGCGCCCGTAACGAGGCATCGGAGCCGAGCATGACGTACGGCTGGCCCAGAATGCGCCACAGGTTGGCTTCGCTCATGCCCTGAAAAAAGGCGCTGGTCGCGAGTTGATCCGACTCGATCAAGTACAACGCCGCATCCACCGGCTCCAGGCCAAGCTCCTCGGCGACCTGCTCAAGCGGCATGCCGCGGAACCGGACATTGGCCTCGCTGGTGGAGCCGATCGTGATGCTGCCCCATGCCCGCTCGGGCCGGGTCGCCAGAAGTTCGTCGCGCAGCCGCGCCCTGAGAGACGGATCGCGCAACCGGCCCAGTTCGGCCTCACGCCCGCCTTCCGTCGCCCAGTTGGGAAAAATCACATCCAGATCGGTGCATGAAGCCGTGTAGGGATACCGATCCGCCGCCACCGCCAGCCCCTCCCGGCGTGCCCCCTCCATCAGTTCCAGCGCCGCCTCCACCAAGTGCCAGTTGGTGCGCCCGGACGTCTTGAGATGCGAAACCTGGACCCGCACCCCCGTCTGCCGTCCAATCCCGATCGTCTCCTTCAACGCGTCAAGCAAGCCGCTGCTCTCGCTACGCATGTGCGACGTGTAGACCCCCCCGCGCCTCGCCACAACAGCCGCCAACGCCAGAAGTTCCTCTGCCGTGGCGTACATGCCTGGCGGATAAATCAAACCCGTGCTCAACCCGCGCCCGCCTTCATCCAGGCTGCGCTCCAGCAAACGTTCCATCACCTGGATTTCGTCCGTACGCGCCGCCCGGCCTTCATACCCCATCACGCTGGCACGCAGGACATTGTGCCCGACCAGCGCCACCACGTTAACCGCCGGCCGCACACTTTCCAGCAAGCGCCGGTATTCCGCCACAGTCCGCCACTCCCCGGGATAGGTATGGGTCCGCCAGTCGGATGGAATCTGTGCGGCCCCGAGTCTGGGCGCGGCGGAGGACCCGCAATTGCCGATGACCTCCGAGGTAATCCCCTGGTAGATTTTGCTGGCCGCCGACGGTTCAATCAGGAGATAGGCGTCGGAATGGGAATGCGCATCAATGAAGCCGGGACAGACCACCCGGTGCTCCGCCTCCAGCACCAGCCGCGCCTCGGCCGCGCCAAGGTCACCCACCTCGACGATCCGGTCGCCCACCAGGCCGACATCGGCGCGAAACGCCGGCTTGCCGGTTCCGTCAAGAACGGACCCATGAACTAGTTTGACGTCGAACATGGACTCTCACTCGCGACCGGCACGCTTTCCGTGCCCTGCCCGGTCAGCAACAACATAATTTCCTGTTGGAGAGGTTCGATCTCGGAGAGTTTCAGGCGCGGATCGGGAATCGCGAAGGTCTCGCCGGTCCGGCGATGCTCGTACACCACAACCCGGCTGTCATCCTCGAGCGTCTTGACATCCCGCTCCACAAAGACCCTCTGCCGTTCGAGCATGACGGCCAGGATGTAGACGACCCGTTTCTTGGAGGGGTCATCCTCCTCGATTAAATCACGCAGCAGGCTTTCGGCGGTTTCCTTTCGAACGCGGCGATCGGGCTCCACCGCCGGCACGTGAAACTGCCCCTTCCAGGAACTGTATCCCGCCGACCGGGGCGCTTCCGCACCCCAGCACGCGGCGCAGAAATCGCCGCGCAGGTACTCGGGTCCCTCAAACGTCAATCGCGTGTAAAATTCCTGGCCGTCGGTAAAAGCCGTCGCACAGGTGCTGCAACTGACGCCCCGTGGCC
>JBAXWO010000674.1:0-2020 GCA_037128375.1 bacterium | reverse complement strand
GCTTCCCGGCATGCAGCTCGACCCGCAGCGCCGTGCGGGTCGGTTGCGAGCGGGTGAAGACCCGGATCGCGCGCACGGCGGCGCCGTCTCCCGTCACGCGCACCCCGACGGTCCGGCGAAAGGTCACCGCGTAGTCGGACATGTCGGGCATTTCGGACGTCAGCGGCTGGAACGTATAGCGCAGCGTGTGCGCGTTGACCCGCTTGACGTTCGTCGCCGCGTCCACCCAGGCCGGGGTAAAGAGGTCATCCATGCGTTGCCAACCGACATTGATCGGGCGGTCGGTGTCCAGGTAGAGCGTACGTTCGACGCGCGACTGCGGCCATGTCTTGCGCATGTACTGCAAGCTGGTCGTTGCGGGTGCGGACCCGGCGAAATCCACCTCGACGGTCTCAATGTCCCGCGATTCCTCGAACTTCAACTCCCCCGCCGGACCGTTGGGCAGGGCAAAGGGGGCAATGTCGAAACGTTTCATGGCTGCTATGTTCCTCTGTCGCCGTCCAATTCCCGGCGTTTATTTTTCAGGAACCGAACCAGTTTATCCTTACCTGGGAGTTCCAATTGGTACTTTGAGACGAATAACCGGTTGTCCATGGCTGCCAAGGCGTACTCGACAAAGGCATGGTCTTTGCCCGTGCAGAGCAACAGGCCGACAGGCGGCTTGTCGCCTTCGGCGCGCATGTGCTTGCGATACCAGGTGACATAGGTGTTCAGTTGCCCGATGTGTTCATGGCGAAACTCATCCACCTTCAGGTCTACCAGCACATGGCACTTCAGAACGCGGTGATAGAACACCAGGTCCACAAATCCGCGGGTCTTGCCGATGACGATGCTCTTCTGCTGCGCCTCCAGGCAGAAACCGTGGCCCAGTTCGAGCAGGAAATCGCGCAGATTCTCGACCAACGCCGCTTCCAGGTCGGTTTCGGCCACGGCGTCCTTCGCGCGCAAACCGAGGAACTCAAAAACGTACGGATCGCGAATGGCCAGTTTCGGCTCCGTCGTCTCTGCGCCTGCCTCGACCATCGCGGCCAGTTTCTCCTTGTCACGCGAAAGTCCGGACCGCTCGAAATAGAGCGTCGCGATCTGCCGTTTGAGCTGCCGCACCGACCAGTTGCCGCGAATGCATTCGATCTCGTAGAAGGCTCGCTTGAGGGGATCTTCAACCGCAGTCAAGAGGTCTAAATGCGTATAAGAGAGACGCTCCAGAAGCACGTTCCCGGCGAGTCCCAATTGTCCGGTCGCTGACCGGACAATTGCCTTCCCAACCGTTTTCTCCGATTGTCCGATCGCTGACCGGAGAATCGCCTTGGCTTGCGCGAATGAAGGCTGCCCGGGAATGACATCGCCAATCTGCGGATAGGCCCGAAAGAACGCCAGATAGCCGTAGAGCCGCTGCCGGTCACATGCTGTGATCCCATGCCTGTTCAATTCCCCAGCGAGAGTGTCGATGAGGCTTTCCCCGTAGGCCGCCCGATCCTTGCCGTGGAGTTCATAGTGATGGATGTAACCACCTATCGTCCAATTCCTCACAGTCAGACTCAAGTTCACCGTCCGGCTGACAGCCGCCGCACACTGCTCGTGAGTCGCACGAATCGCCGCAACCAAGGCGGAGAAGTCCATTTTCCCGGCACGAACCGATCGCCTCACCTTTCTGATAACCGCCCGCAATCCCTTGTTGCAAGCCTGTCTGTTTCTCATCCCGCCGCCTCCACGATCTCGATGTCCCGCGATACCTCAAACTTTACCCACACACACCTGACCGTTGGGCATGGCAAAGGGCGCAATATCAAAACGGTTCATCTTCGTGTTTCCTTTCTGAATCTCGGCGACGACTACGGTGGACGATTGTGCGGCATCTCTCCGTAAGCCGTAGTCGTCGCCGTAGTCGTCAACCGATTGAGGCCTCAGCTTCGCGCCTCTTCCATATAAGCATCCAGATTTGCCGTCGGTGTGCCGATGACGAGTGGGGAGCCGTTGGCGATCACGAACGCCCCCTCGGCGGCGGCCCGGCGCTGGCGGC
>JBAXWO010000673.1:0-2021 GCA_037128375.1 bacterium | reverse complement strand
GGCAACCTTGTCCTGGCCTTGGATGCCCGGATCCAGGCGCTTGCGGAAGCGGCCATCCAGGATGTGCCCGGCGCGGTGGTTGTGCTCGACCCCGGAAACGGGGATGTCCTGGCGTTGGCGAGTTCGCCGACCTTTAATCCCAACCAATTCGTCCCCATCGTTCCGAAGGTCCTGTGGGACCAGTTGAACGGGGATCCTGCCCGCCCGATGTTGAACAAGGCGGTGGCGGAGGTGTATGCGCCGGGCAGTATATTCAAGCCGGTGGTGGCCCTGGCCGTATTGAACAGCGGGCTTGTCAGCCCGGACCTGGTGGTAAATTGCCCGGGCTATTACATGATTGGCAGCAAACCGATGAAATGCTGGAACCTGAACGGGCATGGGCGGGTGGACTTGCGGCGAAGCCTTGAGCAGTCGTGCAATGTCTATTTCGCCACCGTTGCCGTAAAGTGCGGAACCGAGGTCATTTCCGACATGGCTGTGCAGTTCGGACTGGGATCCAGAACAGGACTCGACCTCGACCGGGAGGCGCCCGGACTGGTTCCGACAGCCGACTGGAAAAAGAAGACCTGGCATGACGACTGGCGGATCGGAGATACCTGCAACTTGTCCATTGGGCAGGGGGCGCTTTCCGTCACGCCGCTCCAGATGGCGGTGGTCGCCGCGACTCTGGCCAATGGCGGGACGGTGTACCAGCCGCGACTGGTGCTGGGCCTGCAGGATCGAAAGGGGATCGCTCTGACCAATTATCCCGTCGTCAAGACCCGCCAACTGGCGGTTGCGCCCTCGGTCATGCAGGCCGTCCGGGAAGGCATGCATGATGTCGTCATGGCCCAGACCGGAACCGGCGGGCGCGCCCGAATTCCCGGGGTGGAAATGGCGGGCAAGACCGGAACCGCCGAATATGGAGAAAAAGGGACTGGCAAGAAGCACGGCTGGATGATCGTATTCGCGCCGTATGACAAGCCCCGCTATGCGGTGGCGATGGTGGTGGATGACGCGGTCTCCGGCGGGCTGACCGTCGGCCCCCGGGTGCGCGGCCTCATGATGGGGATTTTCGGCAAGTCCGAGGCGGAGGGGGAGGCGGGCGGATGACTGGATTGCTCTCTAATCTGGGACTGCTCAGGCGTATGAACTGGGTCATGCTGGCCGCGATACTGGGGCTGATTGTAACCGGTGTGCTCTTCATCTACAGCGCGACGGTCATGCGGGAAGATTCCACCTCGGATTTGTACAAGAAGCAAATTTTGTGGGCGCTGGCAGGCCTTTCCGGATATGTCGCGACGGCCGTGATGGATTACCGCCGGCTACGGGATGTGGCCTGGGGGGGGTACATCATGGCGCTGATCCTGCTGGTGGCCGTTCTGCTATTCGGGACCCGGATCTACGGGGCGAAACGGTGGTTGATGTGTCTTGGGGTGGGGGTGCAGCCGTCGGAAATCGGGAAGTTGGCAGTGATTATTCTCGGCGCCTGCCTGTTGAGTCCGCTGGCGGAGAAGTATGCCCGGTTGCCGCCCCTGTGGAAGCTGTTTGCCCTGGCGGGGGTACCGATGCTTCTGGTGATGAAGGAGCCCGATTTGGGGAGTGCGCTGGTGTTTCTGCCGATCGTTACAGCCATGCTGTTTGCGGCGGGAGCCCCGGCGCGGCCGTTGGTGACGCTGATGGCGGGCGGAGCGCTGGCGGTACTGCTGGTGCTGGCGGCGGTAGCCCTGCCCGAACGGTTGGGCATGACGCCCGAGCATCAGGAGAAGTTTTTTCAAACGATCCGGTTGAGTGACTACCAACGCGACCGGATTGCGGTGTTTTTGCACCCCGGGAAAGACCCGATGGGGACGGGGTGGAACAAGCGTCAGTCTGAAATTGCCGTGGGTTCGGGTGGGCTCACGGGAAAAGGATTCCTGAACGGAACCCAGAATATTCTGGGATTCCTTCCGCGCACTGTGGCGCCTACGGATTTTATCTTTTCCGTTATTGCGGAGGAGACGGGATTTATCGGTTCCGCGGTGGTGTTGTCGCTGTTCGGC
>JBAXWO010000672.1:0-2021 GCA_037128375.1 bacterium | reverse complement strand
AGAGTTCATAGGTGTATTCAAAACGCTGGATGACAGCATCCCTCAATTCTTCGTCACCCGGCGCTCCCATGGCGCGCGTTAACGCCTTATTAAGACTCGCAGTCGCCCTTTCGAGGGCGCTCAGATCGAGTTTCATGACCGTCTCCTTTCGTGCGTAATTTTCTCCTCATGCTGGGATTATGCGGGACAACGCCTTGAAGAGCAAGCATCGGCAATTCCCTCGGGCGCATCTCTGAGTTTTGGCACTTGCCGGATCTGACCGGTTAAGGCTTGCTGCTTTTCAGGCACGACTTGGCGGGCTTGACTCTCTTGACCAGGAATGTGTTTCTATCCTCGATCAGCCATTCGAGTTCCTCCCCTTTTTGCATACCGACGGCATCGGCGATGGGCGACGGGAAGTTGATGTAGAATGAGCGATTGCTTGGTCTGTCCACCTTTTGAATCTTGACGCGATATCCCATGGTTGATTTCCTTTCGTTCTGATATATAGTACATAGACTATATTACAGGAGCGTACATGTCGAGGAAATCTTCACAGGAAAACACATCCGGACTCATACCCACAAAGTCACTGACACCCCTTCATCGGATCGAGCGCGAAACGCTTGAGGACGGAAGGAACTGGACACTTGCCCGACTTCAAGAACGATTGCAGGCGGAAGCCGACCGGCTCGGCCCCATCAGCCCGTACAGCGGTTTGAAACTCAAGCGCGCACAGCGCATCCGCATGGGCCTTCGCACGGTGAGCGGCCCTGTGGAGATCCGGGTGTGGTATGGGTTTTGCCGGATGAGCAACCGGCCGGTCTGCCCCGCACGCGAAAGCTGGAACATGGCACCCTACCAACAACTCAGTCCTGAGTTTGAGCAAAGGCTTTGCTATACGGCCTCGGAAACAGGATCTTTCGAGAAAGCGGCCCGAATGGCCAATGCCTGGGGATCCACCGTTAGCGATGATGCCATTCACGCCTGTATAGCCAGGAAAGGCCAACAGGCCCAGGATCACCCGCTAACGGAAGCCCTATCGGTTCCCGCCCAACCCTTCACCCTCATTATCATGATGGACGGCTGGCTGGCGCGACATCGCGACACCCAGTGGGGCCTGAAACCGCCGGACAAGAAAGCCGCCCGGGTCCAGTGGAATGAAATCAAGTCATCTGTCATCTTCCGACTCGAAGACCGGGGCCAGACGGCGGGGGGCCGTCGCTTCCTCATTCACAAGCAAGCGGTTGCAACCCCCGCCAATACCGAGCCTCTCGACTTTGCCCAGCAGGTCCAGCGGGAGGCTATGCGCATGGGGCTGGCCAAGGCGCACAAGGTGTATGTGATCCAGGACGGCGCCGTCTACTTATGGAACATCTTCCAGGATCGTTTCGCCCAAGTCGCGCAGGGCGTTCTGGACTTCTATCACGCCAGCGACCACCTCTGGGCGCTCGCCCGTGACCTGTTTGGAGAAGGCTCGGACGAAGCCAAACGCTGGGCTCACAAACTGCTTCATCAGCTCCGCCACGGCAAGGAAAACCGCGTCATCCAAACCCTGGAAGCGCTCATGACCACTCCGCCTCCCGAACATGTCCATGCTGCTGATGCCATCCACTCCACCGCCGAGTATTTCCTCGCCCATCAGGATCACATCCACTATGCCGAGCTGGCCGACCAAAACATCCCCATCGGAAGCGGTGCCATGGAATCCCAGTGCAGCCAGTTCCAGAACCGTTTCAAGCGTCGCGGCCAGTTCTGGTCTGATCCAGGATTCGCCCGCTTACTCGCCGTAGCTCTCCGTTGCCAAAATCAAGAACTCCACTCCCTCTGGGCCGCCTAAGTGCCAAAACTCAGAGATACGCCCAATTCCCTCATATGGTTACCGGCGATTCAGTCTCAGGAATCGCGGCTCGGAGAGCCCCTCCTACATTCAATGTCTCGGCACTCGGCGCTCCAAGCTCCACGCTCGTCCCCTCCCCGATAACTAGCACCCTCACCCCAACCCTCTCCCCTTAAGGGAGAGGGGGATTCCCATCCTTCCT
>JBAXWO010000671.1:0-2027 GCA_037128375.1 bacterium | reverse complement strand
CCTTCGACACGCCCAAGCCCCGTGGCGACCGCCTTCGGACGCCTCCATCAATTGGATTGCCGCAGCATGTTTTTGTTGCCGAGTGTGGCTCGTTCACGTAGTTTCCCGCTTTGGAACGGGAGCGCGTTCGGCGGTTCATGACAGTTAAGGAGTTGATGATGCCTGATATTCTATTCTCGCCGTGGACACTGGGAATAATGACACTCAAAAACCGGATCGTCATGGCCCCCATGACGCGCAGCCGGTGCCCAGGCAATTCGCCCGGTGAAATCGTTGCAAGGTACTACTCCCAACGTGCGGAAGCCGGTTTGATTGTCACCGAGGGAACTTCCCCGTCGCCGAACGGGCTGGGATATGCGCGGATTCCCGGGTTGTTCGAGCCCCGTCAGGGGCAGGGCTGGCGCAAGGTGACCGATGCGGTCCACCAGGCCGGCGGGCGACTCTTCGTACAGCTCATGCACACGGGCCGGGTTTCCCACCCGCTCAACATGCCTGCGGGCAGCCGCATCCTGGCGCCCTCGCCGATCCCGCTCTCCGGCAAGATGTGGACCGATGCGCAGGGCGAACAGCCCTACGCAACGCCCCAGGAAATGACCGAGACTGATATCCGGGAAACCATCGCCGAATACGTCCGCTCGGCGGAACTCGCGATCGAGGCCGGCTTCGATGGGGTGGAACTCCACGGAGCCAACGGCTACCTGATCAACCAGTTTCTCAACACGGCCTCCAACCAGCGCCAGGACCGCTGGGGTGGCAGCATTGAAAACCGGATAAACTTTGCCGTGGAGATCGCCCGGCAGGTGGCGGCCAGGATCGGCCAGGAGCGTGTCGGAATGCGCCTCTCCCCGTACGGCGTGTTCAACGAAATGGCCATTGAGCCCACCATGGAGGACACGTTCGAGCATCTCGTCACCGCAATCAATCGAATCGGTTTGGTCTACGTTCATCTGGTGGATCATAGTTCAATGGGTGCGCCAGAAGTGCCGGTCAGCATCAAGCAGAAGATCCGTGCTGCATTCCGCGGGACGTTGATCCTCTCGGGCGGGTACGACCGGGTCCGCGCCGAAGCGGATCTGGTGGCGCAGAAAGGGAATCTGGTCGCCTTCGGCCGGCCGTTTATCTCGAACCCCGGGCTCGTAACGAAGCTGAGCAGCGGAACAGCCCTGCTGCCGGCCGATCAGGCTACGTTCTACACGCCCGGCGAGACAGGCTATACCGACTATCCGGCCTGATGCGACCTTTCATCCGGAGGTGGCAGGGCATCGGTCTTCACCGCGTCAACCTCCCCGGACCATCAGCATCGCCAGTCCAAGGAGCCTGATCATCCTATCTCTTCCTTGCCTTCAACTCCCGGATCGTCACGTTGGCGAACCGGAACTGGCCTTCGATGACTTCCAGGACAACGCTGGGGGCACACGCTCCGACCGGTGCCTGGCTCATCAACTCGGACCTCCGACCAATGAATTCTCCATTGAAGAACAGTCTGGAGTCAACGAAGCTACCCCCCTGTGCATCGGCCTTCATGACATACTCCCACCGCACCTGGTTCCACTCGCCGGCAGGTCGCGCCATCTGGGTGCGTGTCTTGCCCAGATCGGACGGCTGGCTCCGTGGGTCCATGTCAATCTCGATTCCTTCCATGGCCCGGCGCGGACGACCCTCATACGTGTATTCATAGGAAAGACTGAACCCCTCAACCTTTGTAATCAGGGGTTTGATTTGAATACCCACACGCCGGCCACCGGGTTCCCTGCCGGTCAGCACCGCCATGTGGCTTGCCGCGCCCTTGCGGTCTGCCTTGATCGTGGCAATATCGGGACATTGCAGCTCTGTGGTCTCGATCATTTCACCCGCACCTTGCTTCGTATAGAGGCTCCAGTTCGCGAACCCCTTCTCAAACGAATCCTGGAACAGGATCGCGCCATCCTCGTATTCGTCTTCAGCCAAAACGGGCGGCTCCGGTTCGGTGACCTTGCGGAGGATACCGTCCTGAATCCGCGCCGACTCTCCCGAGACGACGATCTCCC
>JBAXWO010000670.1:0-2036 GCA_037128375.1 bacterium | reverse complement strand
GGGCGCCCAAGTACAAGACCCCCCTGACACCGCAGGAGATGGTCGCGGAGCTGCGCGCCATGCATTTCGACGTCATGTTAATCTACCACAGCGCGCCCAAGTTCCCCAACCGCGCGCATCAGGCCTGGACGCAGAAGGAGTATGCCGAGGAGGTCTGGTGGTCCAAGCTGCGGGAGCGCATGGCCGAGGGGGTCCGCGGCGTGTGGCAGGACACCCGCCGCAACGACATCACCGATTCCGTCATCTACACCGGTATGCAGAAGGACCTTGGCCCGGAACGCCGCGCCCTGATGCTCGGCGCGTACGAGATGTTCCGCGTCCGTTGCTGGGACGGGTTCCCCGTCAAACGCTGGCCGTGGGACCACCTGATCGGCGCCCGGCGCTATCCGATGGATTGGGTTGGCGACTGCGCCTACGACTGGGAGGAACTGAAGTGGCAGGTGCGCGCCATCACCAACACCTACGGCAGCATGCGCGGCTATAGTTACATCACCACCGACTCCATGGGACTGGATTGGAAGATCCAGGCCCGCTGGCTGCAGTTCACCGACTTCCTGGCGTTCTCCCGTTCGCACACGGCCAAACCCTGGGATGGCGGAATGCCGTCGTGGAATATGGCCGACCTGATCCGCTACGACAAGGTGGCGGAGAAGACCGAGGCGCCGCAGGAACTCGGGCCGACCGACCGACCGACCGCGGAAGAAAGCATTCGCAAACACCACCTGCTGCGCTACCGTCTGCTGCCGTATCTCTACTCGCACGCCTTATTGAACTACCGCACCGGCCTGCCGATCTGCCGGCCGATGCTCCTGGCGTTCCCCGAAGATGCCAATTGCAATGCCGATCAATGGCCGTACCAGTACCTCTTTGGCAGTGAACTGCTCGTGGTGCCGGTTTGCGCCGACGTGACGACCCTGCCGATCTATCTGCCGGCAGGCGGATGCTGGATGGACTGGTGGACCGGTCGCGTGGTCGAGGGCGGCCAGGTCATCAACCATGACGTTTCCGACGTCAATGTCCTGCCGCTCTTCCTGCGCGAAGGCGGCGTGCTGCCGATGCAGCAGGAGTGCCAGTGGATCGAGAGCGGCACGGCGCCCGACCAGCTCTGTCTGACGGTCTTCCCGCCCGCCAAGGGAAGAAGCTCGCGGTTTGAGCTACGGGAGGACGACGGCACCTCGCTGCGCTACCAGCATGGCGAGATGGCGACGACGCCGATCACCTGCACGGCCGACGCGGCCGGGCTGCGGATCGAGATCGGCCCGGCGGCGGGCGCCTATCGTGGCGCACCCGCGCAACGGACATGGGATCTGGAGGTGCGGGCCCTGGCGGCGGCACCGAAGCGGGTGCTGTGCGGCTCGGAAGCGCTCACGCGCGCCGATGGCGGCACCGCGCCGGGCACCTGGGCGTGGGATGCGGCCCATGCGATTTTGACGATTCGTGCAAAGCCAGCCGCTGCGGCGGACGGGTGTGTGTTTGCGATTGCCTCGCTTCGCTCGCCAACGAAGGGCACGGCGCCGTGAAGAGCCCCATGCTGCCGGCCGACCACCAGACCGCTATGCGGCGCGTGCTGGTCCTGGGGCGGGGCGGAGACCCTGCGGCATTGCCCGAACTGATTGGCATGTTGCGCACGCCTTCGAACGAGGTTCAGAGGCTGGTGGTCTCGGCCATCGGCAAACTGGCCGAATTTGGGGCGGACGCGGAAACGGCCGTGGCCGCACTGGCACCGTTGGCCATGAAAGCCCGCCACCCGCAGACGCAGCAATACGCCATTCGCGCGCTGAAGAAATATGCCGGGGCGGCCAGAGCGCACGTGCAGGATTTACGCGATCTGGCCCGCAACCCCGCCCAGCGCGACTATGTGCGCGCGGCGGCGGCCACAACGGCAGATGCCATTGCGCAAGCTGTCGCAGATGTGTCGACGCAGGTGAAGCACCGCTGCCAGCGCTGCAACGCGCAGGTTTCCGCGGAGGAGCACGCCAGGTCGCAGCAGGCCTTTCAGCGCGTCTATTGCGACCGGTGCTTCGACGAGGTCTTTC
>JBAXWO010000067.1:0-9324 GCA_037128375.1 bacterium | reverse complement strand
GCGGATCCGCCCCAGGCGGAAAGTCCCTTGCGTCTGCCATTTCGCCACCCGGGCAAGGTGTTGTTTGAGCCACTCGCGGCCTTGACCACTCTTGAGGAAGTTCTCCTTTTGCCGCGCCTCGGTAAATGTCCCGAAGTACTCGTGATGAACGAGCGCCAATGGCCGCTGATTCTTTGTACGCGAAACACGACCGGCTCTATGATCCTTAAGTCGCTCCACCAGGTCGCGGCATGATCCCTTGTAGAGTGGACCCCCTGTTATCTGCATCAGCACATAGACAGCAGGCCGCGCCTCCGTACACTCTATCGCGTGATCCAACTCCGTCAACTTGCTGTCCGCCTTTCGGTCAAGGGATTTTTCCGCCAAAGGCGGATCCGCCCCAGGCGGAAAGTCCCTTGCGTCTGCCATTTCGCCACCCGGGCATCACAAAAAAAGGCAACGCCGGATTGGATCCCCGTTGCCTTGATACGGAAAGGGTTGAGGCCCTTATTAGAAGTGGAGGCCTACGCCGCCGCCGAAGGACATGTCCCCGAACGACTGCATCTCGAGATTAAATGTAAAATTGTCGCTCGGCGCAAACATCAAGCCCCCCACAAAACCCATGGGCTTGTCTTCAGAAATAGCCTCGTCGCCCTGCGTGCCCCGAATCACTGAAACCGCCGGCCCGAAGTATAAACTGATCCGATCCATAAACCCATATCGCTCGGGACGGCTTGTCAGGCTCATGGTCAGTGAACCGAAGGTCTCGTTCCACAGGGTCTCATCACCAAAGCCTTCCGAGCGGGAACCGGTATACTTGAGATTGAGATCCAACCCGAACCAGTAGGTGTCGTCGCCAATGATCGGCTCAAGCAGCATGTAATCGAGAAGCCTAGCCTGCGCACCTCCCATCCACTCCAGGTCGGCGTCCCGGCTCTCGTCACCGGCGACGGTCAGAGTGCTCTGGCCCACGCCTCCTTGAATCGTCAACCACGAACCCAAGTCCAGCCCCAGGTACGTCATCAAATGATTGACGCTCCAGTCCGTGGGGATGTCGCCATCGCCATAGATGACCGCGCGCTTCTGGTATTGGGCATAGGCACCGATACTGAAGATATGCGGCCCCCCATCATAAACGGCATCCACCCGTTTTTCGGAATCCCCGTTAAAGAGCGATCCCTGCCGGGCGGAGGCACCCCCCTCCATTGCCAGTGCGAATGAAGCCAGGACGAAATAAGTCACAACCGTTGAAAAGCAGGCTTTTGTATTCATGGTCGCCATAATAGCCGCTACAAAAGAGTGATTTCAAGTTCATTTTTTGCCTATCCGGCGCACGGCGCGGTTCGGGCAGGCGCCCTCCTGCAAGGCGTTTTTTCTTGAGCCTATGGCTGGGAGCCGTTATGAAGAGACGAGCGTTTTATCACAGCAGGACGACGATGACGGAATCACATAACAAGAGATTCAAACGGGTAGCCGTATTGAAGGGCGGCCCCTCCTCGGAACACGACGTATCGTTACGATCCGGAACCGCTGTGGCCAAGGGATTGCGCGATGCCGGTTACGATGTGACCGAAGTCGAGGTGCTCGGCAGAACGCTGCATCTTCCCGAAACCGTGGAAGCTGTCTTTATCGCCCTGCACGGCGAATTCGGGGAGGATGGCCAGGTGCAGGCCCTGCTGGAACGCCGCCGCCTCCCCTACACAGGTTCCGGCCCGATGGCCAGCCGCACCTCGTTCGACAAACGGCTCAGCAAAAGTGTTTTTGTGCAGGCCGGCATTTCCACGGCGACCTACGAGATCCTGGGCCCGGACCAACCCCGCACCCTGCCGCTTCCCGTGGTGGTCAAACCTCCCTGCCAGGGCTCCACGATCGGTGTGTTTCTCGTCAGGCACGAAGCGGAGTGGGAGCCCGCCTTCCGGAAGGCGCTCCAGTACGATGGCGAGGTGCTGGTTGAGGCGTTCATTCCCGGGCGTGAGTTGACGGTCGGCATTGTGGGCGAAGTCATCCTTCCCCCTCTTGAGATCCTGGCCCCGGACGGGTGGTACGATTACGACGCCAAGTACACCCTGGGCCAGTCGCGCCATCTGTGCCCCGCCCCGCTGGAGCCGGCCACGGAAGCCCGTTGCCGGGCCATGGCGATGGAAACGTTCCGGGCCTTGCAGTGTCGAGGGTTGGGTCGCACCGATTTCCGCCTCATGGCGGACGGCTCCCTGTATGTGCTTGAACTCAACAATATTCCGGGCTTCACGGAGACCAGCCTGCTGCCGGAAGCCGCCCAGGTGGCGGGAATCGAATTCCCCCGGCTTTGCGAACAGATCATGGAAATGGCCGGGTTGAACGCGGCGAATGTTTAAGGAGTGGGCATCATGTGGTTCGGCAATAAAGGCCGCCGTCCGGAGGATAACGATCGGCGCAGCAGTTCATCCAAGTCCACTGCCCGTCCGCGCGATCGCAAGGCTGGGCACGGACTCATGCTCCCCCGTTTTGCATGGATTTCCCTGGCCATCCTCGCCGGTCTGGGATTACTGGCCTTTCTGGTGTGGAAAACCGGCGAGTGGTTGTTCTGGAAAAATCCGGCCTACACCATCAAACACATGACGGTTCATGTGGAGGGGCAGGTCATTACCCCCGCCCACATCCGGGACTATACGGGATTGCGCGAGGGCATCAATCTGTTTGCCGTGAATCTGGGCCGGGTCCGCGACGATTACCTCCGAAAACAGCCCATCTCAAAGTCCATCGTGATCCAGCGCCAACTTCCCGATACCATCATCGTACACGTTGTGGAACGTGTGCCGCTGGCACGGTTGGGCCGCGGGGGAGCGATGGGTGTGGATCGTGACGGTTACGTCTTCCCGCTGCGAAGCAGCACGCGCGAGTTCGCCGTGATCACCGGTTGCGCGGAAGGTAACCTGCGGTCCGGCACTCGCGTGGATCTGCAGGTGCAAAGCGCCCTCGAAACGCTCGACACCTGCAATCGGATCAAGGCCACCGAACAGGTCAGGATCGCCTCTCTCGATGTGAGCTCCAAGGAATACCTCGACATTTACCTGGCCGCAGGAGAACGCGTCCGTCTGGCCTGGCCTGGCCTGGGGCAACCCATGACGCCGGAAGCGCGCCTGATTCTGGAGAAAAAAATGACGACTCTCGCCTCCATTCTGCGGGCGGCGGAAGAGCGCGGACGACGCGTGGTGAATCTGGACCTGACCTACGGCGATCAATATGTGCCGGCGCAGGAGTATTGAGGCAGACCTTCCCGTATCGCTCCAGACAGGCGATGAACTTCCTTGTTGCAGGATGGAAGCGTTTTCGGAACACTACATCACCTTTAACGAATTGAATGGAAATATCCGGCCATGGCATTGCCCCCTGTTGTCGCACTTGAAATTGGAACCTCGAAGGTGGTCGCCCTCGTTGGCGAACTGCGCGAGGACGGGCATATTGTCATCATCGGCATGGGCGAACACCTCTCCGCCGGCGTACGCAAGGGCGAGGTGACGGACTACAACAACGCACTGACCTGTGTCAAGGGAGCGTTGGCCGGCGCGGAGGAAACCGCCCAGGTGGCCATCCATCAGGTTCATCTTGCCATCTCCGGCGCCCATATTCAAAGCCTGGTCAACCGCGGCAACATTCCCATCCAGCATTCCGCCGAGGGGATCAGCGTGGACGACGTCGAACAGGTTACCGCCGTAGCCCGCGCCGTAAACCTGCCGAGCGAACGGGAGATCCTTCATTCCGTCGGCCAGATCTTCTACGTGGACGGCGAGCGGGTGGGCAACCCCGTCGGCTTCGAATGCGCAACGCTCGCGCTCGACATGCTGGTGCTTCATGCCAAAAGCAACCACATCCGGAACTCCGTCAAACTGTTGCGCGAAATACCCATGGAGGTCACCGATGTCGCCTTCGGCGGGCTCTGTTCCGCCCTGGCCGTGCTGACGCCGGAACAAAAAGAAGGCGGGGCGCTGGTGATCGACCTCGGCGGCGGGACGACAACGTATGTCGCCTATGCCGCCGGAATCTTTGCCGCCGCCGGGGCGCTCGGCCTGGGCGGGGATCATGTAACCAACGATATCGCGCTGGCCTTCAATATTCCCCGGACCCAGGCCAACCGCTTGAAATGCGAGTCGGGCAGCGTGCTCGCCGAAGATGCCGCCCGCGGTCAGCGCGTCACCCTGCCGCCTGAGGTGGGATATCCCGGACGCTCGGTCAGTCTCGCGGGCCTGAACAACGTCATGCACGTGCGCATGGCCGAAACCCTGCAGATCATCCTGCGCGACATTGAGCGACTGGGAATTCAACACCAGATCGGCGCCGGCGTCGTCCTGACCGGGGGCGGCGCCCACATGAAGGGGTTGATCAAACTCGCTGAACGGATCTTCCGTGTTCCCTGTATGGTGGGGCGCCCCATGGGTTTCAGCGGCCTGACCGCCGTGACGGAACGCCCTGAGTACGCCTCGGCGGCGGGATTAATTCGTTACGCCTTTAAGGACGCCAAGGCGGCGCGCGGCGCGCGCTCAGTATTGAGGCGTATCCAGGATCTATTTGCGGGGCGGTAAGCCGGAGTACTGCGCATGCCAACAGGTGACAATTCGATCGGGCCCAGACAAATCTGCATCATGGGCGTCGGCGGCGGGGGTTGCAACGCCGTCAGCAGCATGGCGGCCGGATGGGAAAATGGGCCCTCCGTGGTGGCCATCAATACCGACGCCCAGGCGCTGGAGGGCACCCCGGATGTGGTTCGCCTGCGAATCGGCGAGAAGATTACCCGCGGCATGGGCACGGGGGGCGATATCACCGTCGGACGACTGGCCGCTGAGGATGATTTCGAAAAACTCCGCGAGCTTTGCACCACCATGGATCTGGTGGTGGTGGTGACCGCGTTGGGAGGAGGCACCGGCACCGGCGCGGCACCGGTTGTCGCGCGTGCCGCGCACGAAACGGGCGCGCTCGTCATTGCCTTCGCGACGCTACCCTTCGCCTTCGAAGGGGAGCGACGCATGCAACAGGCCCGGCAGGGCGTCACCGCCCTGCAGGATCACGCCGACGTCGTCATCGTGGTTCCCAACCAGGCGCTCTTCGCCGCCGCCGGCGGCAACGCAACCGCCACTGAGGCTTTCCGGCAGGCCGACCACATTCTCAGCATGGGCGTGTTCGCCATCTGGAAGCTGCTGGTCCAACGGGCTCTGATCAACATTGATTTTGCCACGTTGCGCATGGTGGCGCGCTGCAGCGGGGGCGTGAGTGCCTTCAGTTACGGCGAGGGCAGGGGCTTCACCCGCGCCGAAGAAGCCGCGCAGGCCGCCTTGCACAGCCCCCTCCTCGAAGATGGCGCCGCACTGGCCTCGGCCGAATCCGTCCTCGTCAGCATCCTCGGCGGACCGGATATGGCCATCCGTGAAGTCGAGTCCATCATGAACGCCCTGCGCAAGGTGGTGCGCAAAGACGCCCATATCTTCATGGGAACCGCCATCGATGAGCACTGGCAGGACACCGTTTCCGTCACCCTCGTGGCGTCCCAATTCTGGACCGAGGAACTCGCCGTCCCGGGAGCCGGCGAGCCCGCCACTGAAACGGAAAGCGCCCCGAAATCCCCCGGCGGCGGCAGAAAGAAGAAGGGCGCCTCAGCCACTCAGCCCCAACTCGGGTTTGAAACCCTTAGCAAAGGACTTTTCAAGGATGTCGAGCCGACCTATCATATGGGCGAGGATCTGGATATCCCCACCTTCATGCGCCGCCGCGTGATCATCGAGAAATGATGAAGGCATTCCTCCTCCAGTTCAAGAGCCGCGACCATCACACACCGCTGGTTCAGTTCATCAAATACGGCATCGCCGGCGCGATCGCCACCTCGGTCCACATCGGGTGCTTCTACATCATGGCGCTTAAGTTCCTCCCGGCTCTCAGCAACAACGATGCCATCGCCGGGTTGCTCCATCTTGTGGTGCCGGAGGTCTCCGACAGCCTGCGGGCACGGAATTCCATGATCGACAACGGCGTGGCGTTTCTTTTCTCCAATCTCACCGCCTACCTCATCAACGTCTGCTGGGTGTTCAAGCCCGGCCGGCACCACCGCGTCCTGGAGTTCCTTTTCTTCTTTTTGGTGTCGGGCTCCAGCATGGTCATCGGCGGCATCCTGATGGGGGCGCTGATCAAGGGTTTCGGCATCACCACGACGCACGCCTTCGTGGTTAATATGATCACATCGCTCATGATCAATTTCGTCATGCGCAAAAAAGTGGTGTTCAAAGGATGAAGGGAGAGCCGACGATGAGGCCTTGGATCCGCCGGACGGCGATAGTGTTGGCGACCGGTTTCGGGCTTGGCCGGAGCCCGGTGGCCTCGGGGACGGCGGGGACCCTGCCGGGCATTTTGATCGTCATGGCGATCTGGCCCTACGGCCTGACCTGGCAAATTCTCGCGGCCGTGATCTTGCCGATCCTCGCCATTCCCGTTTGTGACATCGCCGAGCGCCACTTCGGCACGAAGGATGACGGACGGATCGTGGCCGACGAATACCTGACTTTCCCGATCGCCATGCTGGGACTTCCGCTGACCCCCTGGGTGGTGGCCATGGCGTTCGTCAGCGCGCGGGTCTTCGATATCATCAAGCCCCCACCCGCCCGGCGGCTGCAGGATCTGCACGGCGGTCTGGGGATTGTGATCGACGACGTCCTGGCTTCAGGCTACAGCCTCGCGGCCAACCATCTGGCCTACTGGTTCATCGTCCGATTCATCCTGGCGTAACCCGCCCGCCCCGCCTCATCCAGCCGGCGGCACGGCGGGATCGCCCGCCCCGTCGTCCGGAGATTCCACAAGGACATCATCTTCCGGCTCCACCGTGGTGGCCGCCACCAGTTTATCGCCCTCGTCGAGCTGAATCAGGCGCACCCCCTGCGTGACGCGGCTGATAACACGCACGTCGGCCACCGGGGAACGGATCATCTGCCCCTGCGCGGTGATCAACATCAGCGCATCGCCCTCCTGGACGGCGTGGGCTCCCACAATGCAACCGTTGCGCTCCGAGGTCCGGATCGTCATCAATCCCTTGCCGCCGCGCTTCTGCAGGCGATACTCTTCGAAACTCGTCCGCTTACCGTATCCATTTTCCGTGCAGACCAGGAATGTCGCGCGCGGATCGACAATCTCCAGGCTTTCCACGCGATCGTCGTCTCCCAGCGTAATCCCGCACACCCCGCGCGTATCGCGCCCCTGATCGCGCAGTTCCGTTTCCTTGAAGCGGATGCTCATGCCGTTACGGGTGGTCAGAACGATCTCGCCATGCCCGTCAGTCTGCTTGATGCCGATCAGGCGGTCGCCCTCGTCGATGGCAATGGCAATGATGCCGGCGCTGCGCGGGTTGCTGAACGCCGCCAGGTTGGTCTTCTTTACCACGCCTTTTTCCGTGGCAAAAACGAGGAACTGGTTCTGGGTAAATTCGCGCACCTTGATCGTGGCGGCGATGCTCTCGCCGCTTTCGATGTTCAAGAGGTTGACGATGGCCTTGCCGCGCGCGGCCCGTGAAGCCTCGGGAACCTCGTACACCTTCTCCCAGAAAACCCGCCCCGTGGGAGTGAAGAACAGAATGTAGTCGTGGGTATTGGCCACAAACAGCTGTTCGACATAATCCTCCTCCTTGGTATCCATTCCCGCCACGCCCTTGCCGCCGCGGCGCTGGGCTTTGTACGTGCTGACGGCCGTGCGCTTGATGTAGCCGGCATGGGTAATCGTGATCACATAGCCGCGGTCGGCAATCAGGTCCTCGATGTTCACCTCGCCTTCGTCAGGCACAAGGTCCGTCTGCCGCGGATCGGCATAGGCCTTCTTGACCTCCAGCAGATCGGCGCGGATAATGCCGAACAATTTCTCCCGGCTTGCGAGCAGGTCGCGCAGGTAGGAGATGAGCTTGATGAGTTCGAGGTATTCCGCCTCGATCTTCCCACGCTCCAACCCGGTGAGTTGATAGAGGCGCATGTCGAGAATCGCATTCGTCTGGATCTCGCTCAGCCCGAACTTAGCCATCAACTGGCCCTTCGCCTGCTCGCGATCCTTCGAACTCCGGATGATCTTCACCACGGCATCCATGTTATCCAGGGCGATCTTGAGTCCCTCCAGGATGTGGGCGCGGGCCTCGGCCTTATCCAGATCGAACTGGGTCTTGCGCGTGACCACCTCAAAGCGGTGATCCATGAACGCTTCCAGCATTTCCTTCAGGTTCATGACCTTCGGCCGGCCATGATCAATCGCCAGCATGATGGCGCCAAAGGTCGTCTGGAGCTGGGTGTGCTTGTAAAGGTTGTTCAGAATGACCTTCGCCACCGCCCCGCGCTTGAGTTCAATGACGATACGAATACCATCCTTGTTGGACTCGTCGCGCAGGTCGGAGATCCCCTCGATGATCTTCTCCTGGACGAGCCCGGCGATTTTCTCAAGCAGGGTGGATTTGTTCACGGCATAGGGAATTTCGGAGATGATGATGCTCTCCTTCCCCTGCTTGCCTTCCTCAACTCCGGCGCGGCCGCGCACTTTCATCTGCCCGCGCCCCGTCCGGTACATGTCCTGGATTGGCTTAAGCCCGCAGATGATGCCGCCCGTCGGGAAATCCGGCCCCCGGACGTGCTTCATCAGGGCCTCCACGGTGGCCTCCGGGTTGTCGATCAGGCAGACCAGGGCGTCCACCAGTTCCCCCAGGTTATGGGGCGGGATGTTGGTCGCCATGCCCACGGCAATACCGGTGCTGCCATTCATCAGGAGATTCGGCACACGGGCCGGCAAAACCGACGGTTCGCTCAATTCGCCGTTATAGTTGGGCGTCATGTTGACGGTATTTTTCTCGAGATCCGTCAGCATTTCCTCGGCCATGCGGGTCAGCCGGGATTCGGTGTACCGATAGGCCGCCGCATTGTCGCCGTCAATACTGCCGAAGTTTCCCTGCCCGTCCACCAGGGTGTAACGCAGGGCGAACGACTGGGCCATGCGCACGAGGGTATCGTAAACGGCCGTGTCGCCATGGGGATGGTACTTACCCAGCACCTCACCGACGACATAGGCGCACTTCTTGTAGGGACGGTTGTGCAGCAGGCCGAGGTCCCGCATGGCGTAGAGAATACGGCGGGCGCCGGGCTTCATCCCGTCCCGCACATCCGGCAGCGCGCGCCCGATAATGACACTCATCGAGTAGTCAATGTACGAGCGCTGCATCTCGTCTTCGATATTGATGTTCTGAATCAGTTCGTTTCGCGTATACATGATATTTTTTCCAGACTGAGAAGAGGGGAGCTTGCCGCTCGTTAAATGTCCAGGTTCTGCACGTTCAGGGCGTTGTCCTCGATAAACTTGCGCCGG
>JBAXWO010000669.1:0-2036 GCA_037128375.1 bacterium | reverse complement strand
CGACGCCTGTTTCTGGCTGGGGCGCCTGTTCGAAATCGACCGTAAGTATCGCGAAGCGGTCAAATACTACGCGATGGCCTCCGAGGAAAAAGTGGTCCTCTTCAAGCCGGAAGGCAATCCCCCGATTCCCACGCTGGACGAGGTGAAGTCGCGCCTGAGTTACGACACCCTCTTCACCCTGTCCCGCAAGGCCAGCGGTACATTCACGGACGCCACACTGGAAGGCGATTTCTTGCGTTTCATCCGATTCAACGCCAACATCGAGCTCGGGCTGGATCCCAGTGTCCAAGGGGTCTCGCTGATCAACCAGGATTCCTTCTCCGGTGTGCCGTGCATTGATCTGATCCACCAGGTGATGGTGAATCTGGCCCTAGACCTGCGCACCGAGAACGGCGACAAGACCGTGGCCGAAAAGGCGTACTACCGGATGGCGCTGGTTTACAAGGAAGACAACCTGATGCGTGAGGCTATCGAAAACGTCCAGACGCTTTTGACCCGCTTTCCGAAGTCCGCGCGCTTGTTCGACGCGCTCAAACTCAAGCTGGACATTCAAAAGGGATTGCGGGATTACGGCGCCGTGCTGGAAACGCTGCAGGAGATCAAGACCCGCGCGGGTGACCAGGTGGAACCGTTCCGACTGGACTACGAGATGGGCCGTGTGAACTTCGATCTGTGCAACTATACGAACGCCGAAACGAGCTTGACGAGTGCTATGGCCGGCACGCAGGATCCTGAAGAAAAGATCAAGATCCGGGAAGCACTGGCGCAGACGTACCTGCAGATGGACCACCGCGAACGCGACGCTCTGGCCCTCTATCGCGACAATCTCAAGAGCGAAACCGCACCGAATCGACGGTCCATTTATGTCATGTCGGCGTACTGGATCGAGTTCGCGCTGAGCAAGCCGCCGCGCCTCCGCAAGCCGCTTCCTCCGGACGAGGCCGCTTTTCTGGCTGGGTATGAGAAGTCCACAGCGGCGGAGCGCGCCGAGATGAATCTCAACGATCTGGCGCGGGCTACTTGGATCTACTACAGCCAGGGCCGGGCGGATCTGGTCGAAAGCAATACCGTGTCTGCGCTGGAGAAATTCGACCTCGCCAGCGAGTCGCCGGACTCGTTCCTGGCGGCTGAAGCGCTCTACGAGTCGGCCAAGATCCATCTGGCGGCGAATGCGATTCCCAAGGCGCGCGAGTGTCTGGAACAACTGCTCTTTACCACCAAGTCCGTGGAACCCACCGTGAAGGCCACCTATATGCTGGCTGGCTGTCTGAAGGCCGCCGGCGATTCCGATGCCGCGTTCCGGCGTTTGAATGAACTGGTCACCCGGTATCCTGCTTCGGCCTACGCCGCTCTGGCCAGACAGGATCCGCTTTACCAAGAGAAAGCCAATGTGGGAGGAGTCAGAGGTCCATGACTGTATACGCTACCATTCGACGAGGTGCGTTGATCCTGCTGATCACCGCGCTGCCCATGGCATCCCGCGCGCTTTCGCCCGAGGAAACCGTTGCCGCTGCCGAGCGGGCGGAGAAGGGCGGCGCCCTTCAGCAGGCGGTTGACCTCTATGACCAGTTTCTGAAGGAGAATCCTGATCACATTCAGCGATCTGCGGTTCTGTATCGCATGGGGATCGATCTAGACGGACTCGGCCTGTCTGATCGGGCCACGGTGGCGTTCGAGCAGGCGCTTGCCATCCCTGCAGAAAAAACGACGGGCAAGCACCGCCCAGACTGCTTCATGCGCTTGGCCAAGCGGCAGGCTGCTGATTCCAAGCATGTGGAGGCCGCCGCCACGCTGGAGAAGTTTTTAAAGGAGGGGGGAACCGGCCTGTACGAAGACGAAGCCCAGAACCTGCGAGCCAGTTACCTGACGATCAATGGCCGGTACGATGAGGCGGCCATGCTGTTCATCATCCAGCGCAACAAGCCGGGCTCAGCGTATGCCAAGGAAGCGGCCTACAAGCTACCCGTCGTCTGGCTAAAGGCCGAGAAGTACGACCTGGCCAAGAACTCCATCGAGGAGTTCGCCATGCAGTTCCC
>JBAXWO010000668.1:0-2037 GCA_037128375.1 bacterium | reverse complement strand
CAACAGCCGCTGCCGGCATGGCACCCCTCCCATGCCCAGAGCCGGCCGTCCGCCTGACGCAGAACCGTCGGCGACTTGATGATCGAGAGGTTGGCCGCGACCGACTCGATCACCTCCGCCGGCAGCGTCGTATCGTAGAAGCAGTCGCGGAACGCCGCGCTGGCCGCGCGCAGCCGGTCGTAGTGCAGCCGCCAGTGCGCGGCGACCGCCGCGACATCGCCGAATTGCGCGGCGTACCACGGCACGTAGAACGGCGATTCCGCAGCCGCGTTGTTGCAGGAACAGCCACTGCCGCACGCCGACTCCGCAGGCTTCTGCAGGCTGACGCAAATCCCGTTCCCCTTGCCGTTATCACGATCCAGGGCAATGCAGATCTCGTGTTCACCCTGCTTCAGCGCAATGCGCACCTGCGTTCGGCTCATGGGCGACGGGTTGACCGTTCCCGGTGTCGCGACGACCGGCTGGCCGTCCACAAAAACGCGCACGCCGCCATCGTGCCCGACATGCAGGATCCGATCGCAGTCCTCTGCCACCTGCACATGCCGGGCCAGGTAGACGATCCCGCTCTGCGGACGCAGGGCGCTGATGTTCACGAATTTCCATCCATCCGCGGTGGCGGATTCCCAGCCGGCATCCTCAAAGAATCCGATATGCCGCACCTGCGTGATGTCACCGGCCGGCATAATCCGGGAGGCCTTCCAGCCGTCCAGCAGGAACGGCTCGCTCCCGTGCGGCATCGGCTCCCAGGCGCTGACCCACATGGTGCTGCGCGGTACATACCAGGCGAACTGCAGGCGAATGGTCTTCTCCGCCTTGGCCTTGAGCACAAACGGTACGTACAGACTGCCGCCATTCCCCGCCCCGCCCTCGGCGTGCGGCGAATGCGCGACCACATCGCCATTCGCCACGTGGTTCCAAACCGTATAGAAGGGATCAACCCACCCGCCACGAAACCAGGCTGCATCCACGGCCGTGCCCGGATCGTCCGTGAACGCCGCAAACGCGCCCTCGGCATCGGGCTGGCTCGCCAGCGCTGGTTGAGACAGCACAAAACCCCGCTCCATCACTCCGACCGCGGCGTTGTCGCCGGTCTTCATGAAATTCGCGGCATGGAACGAGAACACCGCCTTGACCAGCTTGGCGCTGCGGTTCACAAACCGGTACTCGATGGCCGCCATTGGCAGGCTCGAATCGTCGGCCGCGCCCGGCGTGAACGGGCTCCAGCCGGTCAACTCGGCCGTGACCGGCATGGCAGGATCGGACAGCGAAACCGTCGCAAACGGGAAGCGCGCCAGGAAAGACGCCTCGGCAAAACGCGGTAGCCCATACGTGCGACCGCTCAGACCATTGCCCGGCTCGCCGAAACTCGGCCCCGTGGCGCTGCCCATGATCTTCCACATCGGCACCGGACCTTCCAGGACCCGGGCCGTCTTGGCACCCTTCACGTGCAGGGCCGCAAAGACCTGCGGCTCGTGATTCACATCCGGCTTGTGCCGCAGTGAGACCTGCGATAGCGCGCCAGTCCCCTCCAGGCTGATCATCCCGGCGCCAATCCCGCCCATGGGGAACGCCACGCGGTTTAACTTTTCGCCGGTCCGTAGACCGAAGATATTCTGTTTGCGAATGCGGGGAGATTGCTTCTTCATGTCTGATGCCTCCTGTGCGGTTAACAAAGGGGGTGAATCTTCTTCCATCAGGCGCGATTTGGCAATCACGGAAACACGGGATTCAGTCCTAGTAAATCAGGCTGCACAGTTCAATCGAGAAGCGTGTAGTCGACAACTGCGTGATTCCATGCGACCCGCTGAATATGACTGTCCGTCCTTTCCTTGTGATGTTAGATGATTTCCAACTGGTCCCGACCCGGCAGCTTCGGGAATGTTGCGTGCGGCTCGGCCTGGTACCAGAATGCGGTCGAGGCCATGTCGTCCTGGTTCGGCAGATACCGCCCGCCGGCGCGCCAACCGAGCGACTGGATCGTGACACCCAGATCCTTCTGGAAGCGCACCGGGTCCATGATGTGCCAGCGATACAGGC
>JBAXWO010000667.1:0-2043 GCA_037128375.1 bacterium | reverse complement strand
ACACTGCTCTCTTCCTTACGACGGGACCGAGCACTGACGGTGACAAACCTATGGTTGATCTCATTCGGGAAGAGGCGACAGCATGTCTTGGAGCCGCTCATGCCGCGAATTTCGAGAACAAGATCGTCCTGTCCATCGCCATTCGATTCATGGCAGAGCAGCTCATGGTGAACCGGATAAACGACGCCGCTTTTGTGAACGCCATCGATTCCAATCAGACCACGAGGTTGCTTTCCAAGTTCAGGCAGTTGTTTGGCAGGGACGGTCACACGGTGGACGTCTTGCAGCGTGTTGTGCTGATGACGCCCGAGAACATCCACCTGAACTCATTCATGTATGAGCCGATTCTGGATATGTCGGACGAGCATTTGAGAACGCTCTATAGGGATGTGGCGTCTCTGCACTGACCGCCGTCCGTTCGCCAGAGAGAACATGAACCCATCCGAAATAGAAGACGTTGAGGCGAGTATCGACGAAGTGTTCTGTCTTTTCCGGCGCGCACCCAATGTGATTCTAACAGAGGATGATTTCAGGTTTCATCTTTGTAACAGCCTACTCCCCTGCTTTGGATCAGAAGAGCGCACTGAGGACGGTGACAGATCAGTGTCCCTTCATACGGAAGTGCGATGGTATGGAGAGGGAGAGTTGCGGCTGCGCTCCGACATAGTCTTGATTGACGTATCAACTCTCAACGTACTTCGTCATTCTCGACTTCCGAGTAAAGGGTTCGGCTTCAATATCCCAAAAGGGATCATTGAACTGAAACTTCGTCGAGCAAACGGCGAATCAAATGCCTCCTTCCTGAAAGCTATCGATGCTGACATTGCCAAACTCGCCAAGTTGAAACAGGTATTCGATGATGCCCAAGGGGACGACCAGACGGCATGTTGGCTGCTCATTCTCGATAAGAGATGCGATCTGAACGCACAGATTCCCGCACGGGACGGGATCAGGATTAGATACGGAGGGGACCGGGGGCTGGCACGAGTTTAGCATTTAGGGGTAGGGGTGTCATGTTGTCTCTCCTACGCCCCCTCCGGCTTCAACACGGCGACCATGATCCCGAGGATCGGGTACTGGCATTCGGCTTTCTCCACACGAATGTCCTGATACGCCAGGTTGTCCGACCGGAAGATCCATGCCTCCGCATCCTGAGTCAACCGCTTCACCGCTCCGCAGGTTCGTCCCGAACTCTCCAGGCCGAAGGCCGTCAGATTCGCGATGACCACCTGATTGTCCATGCGAGGCGAACGATGATACTCGAACACCACCATGTCCCCTGTCTTGAGCACCGGTGCCATGGAATCTCCCACGACCTTGATCACGAACCTCTTTTCGCGCGCCAGTGTTTGCGGCACTCCCACCCATGGACATTGCCGAGCCCAATCAAGGTCTCCAATCTCAAATCCGTCGAAGGGTTCGCCTGCTGCCAACGCCGCGACCACAGGCAAATACTCCTGAAAGGCCCGGTCCGCGATGGACGCATAGTCACACTCCGCGCAGGCGTGCCCGATGGGATCCGTGGGTCTCGTTGGGCCATGCTTGACCTTTGCTTGCCCAGCGTCGGTCATGAACATGGCCCGACCCTGTGCCATCGGATAAAGGACGGGTGATGCGATAGGCCTAGCCGGAATGGCCACGAACACTGCCGTATTCTCAGGCTCCCAGCGGCCCACACCGCGTTGTACGGCCGTGATTTCGACGGCTTCCGCAAGCCCACTGAAGAGCCGGTTCTCCCAGTTCCCCAAGTCGAGCCCGCCACAGAACGCCTCAGCTTCCCGGTTGAACCGTTGAGTGTGCCGCTGTTGAACATTGTTCCAGTAGGCCACAATCCGGTCCTTGCCGAATCGCAGAGCGCGCTGCGTCGGCAATCGGTCCCGCTTCTCGTTGTTGACCGCCGGCAACGTCGGCAACAGGTTCCATAGATCGTTATTCTTCCATAGGACAAAGGGGATGACGTGGTCCACCGCAAAATCATGAACAATCGGCTTATCCGTCCACACGCAATGCTTTTCCTTCAAACCCTGGTACACGTCGCGCACA
>JBAXWO010000666.1:0-2045 GCA_037128375.1 bacterium | reverse complement strand
AATCACTCGTTCGATTCGGAGAAGGGTCCTTTTGACGGTTGGAATATCGATTTTGACTGGACGGCCAACAAGCACCAGATGGGCAATCATCTTAATGTTTCTTATCTGCCGGCGTTCCAAGGCAAGAATAATGTATTGAAAATGGCCGTGCCGTCCGGATACGAGTCAAAGGTCGAAACACCGCTGATTCCGTACACGATGGGGGATCGGTATAAATGCACGTTTGACATTTTTATTGACGCTGTGAGCCTGAAGATACTGTTCCAGGGGTATAACCTGAAACCGGGAATCCCGCCGAGCGATAAACCGCTGATGCAGGATATGCGGCGCCTCTACAAGGCGGAGAGCATGGATGTGAAGGGGGGCGCCTGGAAGAGCATAAGCGTGGAATTTCCCATGCCGCAGGTTTCGGAGCTTGCCTTCAGCCACTTGAAAAAAGTCAGATATCTCACAGTCCTGATCTACGTGCCCGGGGGTACTTATGGCGAAGGCAATTTCTATCTCTCCAATTTTAAGATTGTGAAATTGCCAAGCCAGGTTACGGTGAAGAAAGGAGAGTAGTTATGGCACTCTCAGCCGTGGTTGGACAGCTTACAAAAATCGGACAGATGCTGAACCGATGGCGGGCGGAGATCCAGTTCACGACTGGACTGGCCCTGGTGCTCATGCTGCTCCTCTGTCTGGCAGGGAGCGATTTGTTGGCGCGTTATAGCCGGGGCGGACGGCTGACGGCCTGGAGTTTTCTGTTGCTGGTCTCCGCAGTTCTTGTGGGGCTTGTTATGAAGACGTTATCTCGCCGGCATACCCCGGAGGGCGTGGCTGTCTGCGTGGAACAGACCTTTCCTGAACTCGACAACCACCTGATCAACTTCCTGCAATTCTCCGCCGTCAGCATCCGGGATGCTTTTATCGCGACGTATGTCAAAATGAATATCCCTCATTGGGACGGACTGAATTTAGCCTTGATGAAGGATCGGCGTACGTTGCGACGTGCACAACTTGCGCTGGGGGTGGCGGTCGTTCTGCTCGTGCTGCCCTTCGCTTTTCTGGGGCAGGCCTGGTCGGTTTCGATGCTGCGGATCCTGAATCCGTTTGCCGAAATCGCGCCGGTAAGCCTGACACATATTCTCACTGTCAGCCCTGGCGATGCCACGGTGCTGCAGGGCGGAGACATCACGTTGTCGTGTACGGTTGAAGGCACGTCCGGACATGCGGTGCGACTGGACGTATTCCCTGCGGATGGCGAGGTGAAAACCTATAATCTGGGTACGATCAAAGGTGCCGGATCAGAGGTTTTTTCCTATACGCTTAATAAGGTCACGACGGCCTTGAAATACCGCTTCCGGGCCGGAGACGCCTATGTCGCGGGCTGGAAGGAGATTACCTTGCGGCCGCCCCTGGCGTTCAACTCCCTTCTGCTGAAGGTGGTCCCTCCCTCCTATATGGGTTTGCCCGCACGGAAGTACGACGGGCAGTCGAAGGCGATCGACATCCCGTACGGTTCGAAGGCCGAACTGACGACCGCGTGCAACACCCCGCTGCGCTCGCTTGTCCTTTCCGGGATGGGCGAACCTATGAACGTGGCGCTGAAAGGAGAGAGCCGGAATGGCGTTGCAGCCCTCACCATTACCAACGGGGTCACCCTGAAGCTTGCCGCAGTGGCGGCGACTGGCGACGAGGCTGAAGCCGTGATGGGGTTTAACCTCCTCCCGGACAGGCCCCCGGTGCTTACGGTCAAATATCCCCAGAAGCCGGTCCCCCTGCCGCCCGGTTCTGCACCAAGCATTGACTTCTCCGTTTCCGATGATTTCGGGTTCAGCGAAATCATCATCGAGCAACTCCCCGGTCTGGGGGACACGGCTGAACAGCCCAAGATACTGAAGCGCTACAGCCGGGAAGAATACAGAGGCAAAGATCTTTCCTTCCTGTGGAAGGGTGATATTCGCAAGACAGCCGATACGGGTAGCCTCACGTTGCGGGTTGTCGCGAAGGACAATCGTGCGGGAACCCCAAATGTGACGGTCTCGCCGACGCTCAGTTTTGAA
>JBAXWO010000665.1:0-2052 GCA_037128375.1 bacterium | reverse complement strand
GGCACCGGAGGGAATCCGCGAGAGTCGCGTCCGGCTGTGCGGCGTGGTCGTCAAGGTTCTACGGCAGGGGCTGAACCTCCTTGGCATTGAGACCCCTGAACGAATCTAAAATCACCTGCCCGGCAAGGATCAGATCATGAAACACCGGATTCGCTGGGGACTTCTCGCCACCGGCGCCATTGCCAGGGCCTTTGCGCAGGGACTGAAACATTCCCGCACCGGGGAATTCATCGCCGTGGCATCTCGTTCGCAGGAGAAGGCGGACGCCTTTGGCGCCGAATTCGGCGCTGAACGCCGATATGGCTCATACGAAGCTTTGCTGACTGACCCCCATGTCGACGCCGTCTATATTTCGACGCCGCACCCGCAACATGCGGAGTGGGCCATCAAGGCCGCCCGGGCAGGCAAACATGTACTCGTGGAGAAACCGATTGGCCTCAACAAGGGCGAGGCACAGGCGATGATCGAGGCCGCGCGCGCCAACAGTGTGTTCTTGATGGAAGCCTACATGTACCGCTGCCACCCGCAAACAGCCCGACTGGTTGAATTGCTGAGGGAAGGGGCCATCGGTGAGATCAGGGTGATCCAGGCAACATTTTCCTTCCAATCCGGATTCAACGCGTCATCCCGTTTGTGGAACAAGGAACTGGGGGGAGGGGGCATTCTCGACGTGGGCGGGTACACCACCTCGATGGTCCGCCTGATTGCCGGCGTGGCCCAGGGGTTGCCGTTTGCCGATCCCGACACCGTGACGGGGGCCGGTTATCTGCATCCGCAAACGGGCGTGGACGCGTGGGCCGTCGGTACGCTCAAATTCGCGGGCGGTGTGGTAGCCGTCGTGGCCGCAGGCGTCGGGGTGAATCAGGAAAACGTGGTGCGCGTGTTTGGCAGCGAGGGGTCTATTCTAATCCCCAATCCTTATGTGGCCGCCCGCGAAGGAGCCGTACCGGGAAAGATTGTTATTAACCGTCACGGTGCCGAACCCCGTGAGGTTGATGTGGAGTCGGCGGTGACCAGTTTCACGCATGAAGCAGATGTTGCAGGACGGGCCATCCTGGGGGGCAGGCAGGAGGCACCGGAGATGTCCTGGGCCGACACGCTAGGGAATCTTTGTGCCCAGGATGCCTGGCGGGCCGCCATCGGACTGGTTTACGAGTCTGAAGAACAAAACACCTGAACCTCCGAAGTTGCCTGTCGCGGGGCGTTGACTTCGCCCCGTTGCCTGTGCCATAGTGAGACCCGCTTTTCCGAAACACCATGTTGGCGAGGTCCCGTGACACCTATAATCGAGAATCTTCTGGTCATTCAGGATCATGATCTCAGGATCATGAAATTCGAAAAGGAAATTGCCGATATTCCGCAGCGGAAGGTCGCCATGGATTCACTGCTCGACGAGCACCGTCAGGCGGTCGTCAAGGCCAAGGATGAATTCAAGGGACGCCAGTTGGAAATCAAGAAGGCCGAACTGGAAATCGAAAGTGCGAGGGAAAGAATCCGAAAGTTTCGCGAGCAGCAGATGCAGTTGAAGAGCAACCGCGAGTTCCGCGCCATGGAGGATGAGATTGAGACGGTGGAGAAGGGGATTCGTCAGATCGAGGATCGGATCCTGACCATCATGGAGACCGTGGAGGTGGCGCAGGGCGGCGTCAAGGAACGTGAGAATGATCTCAAGGGCGAGGAAGGTTCGGTTAAGGGCGAGATGACCGCGATCGACCAACGCGCCGCCGACATCAAAAGTGAGTTGGAGCGAGTCAAGGAAAGCCGCGCCAAGGTGGCGGCTGGAATCGATGAGATCCGTTTGCGCCAGTATGATCGTCTTTTCAAAAACAAGCACGACAAGGTTCTGGTTGCCGTTGAAAATGCGACATGCGGCGGTTGCCACATGAAACTTCCTCCCTATGTTTGCCATGAAGCCAGGAAGCAGAACGAGGTTGTTCTCTGTGGTTTCTGCGGACGCATGCTTTATTGATCGAACCGTTGCCATTGCCCCCACGAACCTGATACAGTGTATGCGTCGAAAGGTAGGGGCGATCGGTCGCTCCGGTCCCGTCA
>JBAXWO010000664.1:0-2055 GCA_037128375.1 bacterium | reverse complement strand
CGGCCCCGTCGGGAATTGCCGACGTGTCCTTCCCCAACACGCTCATGAGCTGCTTCAACACCCGTGATGTCCTTTCCTAATCCTAATCTTAATCTTAATCTTAATCCTAATCTTAATCTTAATCCTTCTTCAACCGAGACCGGATCACGATTAAGATAACGCTTACGCTTACGATTAGGATTCTGTTAGCCTATCTTGCCCTTCGTCTCCAGCCAAACCACCAGGCCAATCCTTGTTCGACCACCAGCAATCCCATCAGCAGCACCGCCAGCAGACGCGTGAGGTCCGCATGCTTCACGGCCGCATCGTCCAGATCCGGTATCCCCGGCCCGTCGACAAAGCGGATGCCCGGACTCCCCGCGCGCCGCAACAATTCACCACGCTCCATGCCACTCAGGTCGCTTTCCTCGGCCGCGATATTGGCGGCAAAATGCACGCGTTCCCCCTCACCTTCGTGCGTGGTCAGTTCCAGCGTCCAGAGGCCGGGTTGCCGCAAGGCGGCGGATTCGAACGCGACCAGCCCCGTGTTGGTGGACGCCACGGCCCTCAGCAATTCCGACTCCTGCGCCCGGGGCGCGAAGAGCCGTGCCTCGCTGCGGTAGCGTGCCGGAGATACTTCGTACCGCAGGGGCTGGCCGACGGTCAGGACGCGCGCCGAGTCTCTGGCGCGCGCCACAGTCCGCGCCACCTGCTGCAGGGTCACCACATAGCTGGGTTCGCTGGGCCAATTGCTACACTCGGCATCTGCGGCGGTCGCAAACACCAGAACATGGCCGGTGCCGAACAGCGACTCAACGAGCGCGGGGCGTCCATTCCCGAACGTCGCCAGAACTGCGGCCACCGGCTCCGCCAGCAGATCAAGCTGCCAATAGCGGAACACCTTGACCCGCTGCAGAAACGGATTGCGATCACCGGCAAACGCGTGCAGCACCGGATGCTCAGGCCGGCTCAACCGCAGCGCCTGCCACTCCTTCTCGGACGGATCGCCGGCCATCTCCTTGAATCGTACCGGAAAGAATCCCGGCGCCATGGCCTGCGTTCTTTCGTTCCAGGAGGCCCCATCCACCTGGTCCCCGGGAAACACCACCAGACCGCCGCCGCGGCGCACCCAGTCTGCAATGGCGCGCCACTGTTCCTCCGCGAGATGGTGCACGTTGCACAGGAATAGAACCTGAACACCATCCAGGCAGCGCGGCTCGAACGCATCATCATCCACCACCGTAACACCCATGCCGGATACCCGTTTGCCCGGCGGAGCCAGTGCGCGCCGCAGGTAAAAGCTCTCGCTCCTGACCGCGTTCGCGTCCGGCTCCCCATCCACCACGAGAACCTGGATGGCGGCCTTTACGGAGTTGGCGTAAACGCGCCGGTCGTCCATGATTAACGGGTCGTTATCGGGCAGTTCCGCCTCCACCGTGACGGATCCGACGCGAGAAAACGTGATGGGCATGGAAACCATGCGTGAGTCTCCGGGCGCAAGCGCCGGAATATTCACACGTCCAATCGGCGCGCCATCAGCCGCAACGGTTACAGCGGAACCATCGCTGTCGCGCAGGCCGCGATTGACAACGGTCAACTGAAACTGCCCCGAAATTCCCATCGTGAGCATCGGATCGTTGCACCGGGCGTCGGTAATGGCCAGGTCCACGGGAATCGGCTGGCCGACATTCACCAATGTCAGGTTGGGTATCCTAGAGGCCAGCGCAGTGAGCTGTTTCGGGACGCCGCCGTCCCGGGTGTCCGTGATCCAGTCATGCCGGCGGAAATCGCTGACGATATAGATTTCGCGCTGGGCGGACGGTTCGTTTCCGACCGTTCGCAACAGACTCAGGAAGACCTGCTCAAATCGTGCGGGCACGCCGCTGACCTGCAGGACTCCGAGCGAACTGGCCACGCGCTCGGTGCGATCGCCGCCCAGCACCTGGCCATTGAGAACGGGTTGATTGGGCGTTGAAGTTAGAATGAGGGTCAGCGTGTCGCCGGGCCGGCGCAGCGCGAGCTTGCGCGCATAGTCGCCCAGCGCGGCCGTGGCGCGGGTGAAGAGCGTGCGATTGC
>JBAXWO010000663.1:0-2059 GCA_037128375.1 bacterium | reverse complement strand
AGAGCCAATACACCGAAGCCTATGGATCGCCAGATTTCGATTTTACAAAACCTTTGCCGAAGGCTCTTCGCCAGATTTTCGTCAGTCACTCGCTGCTCTTTCTTGGTTGTAGCCTGGAGCAGGATCGTACGCTGACGCTGTTCCAAAAGGTCTGTAACGACAAACAGTTCGAGATTCCAGACCACTTTGCGATTCTCCCCGCGCCCCCTGATACGGCCAACAAAAGCGCAAAGGAAGGAAGGTTGCTTAATTTAAGGATTCGCCCGATCTGGTACCCAGTCGGTAAACATGAGTTTGTAGGGCTCTACTTATCGCTTGTTGCGGATATGGTCGATGGCCGTCTTTCCTCATTCTGGGGCACCCCATGATCAACGAAGAGCAACTCGAACAACTCGCCATCCAGTGGTTTCAGGACACGGGATGGAGTTATGCACGCGGGCCGGATATTTCGCCGGAGGGCATGACGCCGGAGCGGGGCGATTTTCGTACGGTCGTCTTGAAAGCACGACTTGCGGCGGCGGTGCATCGCCTGAATCCGAAACTGCCGCCGACTGCTGTTGAGGAAGTCGTCCACATCGCCACCACGCCCGATCATCCGGGGTTGGTGCAGAACAATCGCGGATTTCATCGCTTGCTGATGGACGGGGTGAAGATCGAATTCACGAATGCTGTCGGGGTAAAGGAAACAGATCACGCGCAACTCATCGATTTCCAGAATCCGGCAAACAACGATTTCCTCGTCGTCAACCAGTACACCGTCACCGGCACAAAACAGCCGCGCCGACCGGACATCGTGGTTTTCGTCAACGGCCTTCCTCTGGCGCTCATCGAACTGAAGAATCCGGCGGATGAAAACGCGGACATCTGGAAAGCTTACGGCCAGTTGGGAACCTATAAGGACGAGATCGAGGATTTGCTGGTTTTCAATGAAGCGCTCGTGATCAGCGATGGGATGAACGCACGCATTGGTTCGTTGACGGCAAGTCAGGAATGGTTCATGCCGTGGCGGACGATTGCCAACGAGGACGACAAGCCAAGTGTGGCCTTCGAACTGGAGACGATTGTGCGCGGGTTTTTCCGGCCGGACCTGTTTCTCGATTATGTCCGCTATTTTGTGCTCTTCGAGCAGGACGGCGACGCGATGATCAAGAAGATCGCGGGCTACCATCAGTTCCACGGGGTGCGTGAAGCGGTGCGCGTGACACTGATCGCTGCGGCCGAGCGGCGAGTGGGCAATGCCGTGAGCGAGCCGCGCGCCGCCTATGGTAGGGCCGTTGTACCTGGCTCGCGGAAGGCGGGTGTTTTCTGGCACACGCAAGGTTCCGGCAAGAGTATCTCTATGTGTTGCTACGCCGGGAAGCTCTTGCAGCAGCCGGAGATGAATAACCCGACAATCGTGGTGGTGACGGACCGGAATGACCTCGACGGGCAACTCTACCAGCAGTTTTGTAGCGCGAAGGATCTACTCAAGCAGACCCCCGAGCAGGCCGAAAGCCGCGAGCAACTCCGTGTGATGCTGGCTACGCGGCAGGCGGGCGGAATCATATTCACTACCGTACAGAAGTTTTCGTTGCTGGAGGGCGAGAAAGAGCATCCGCCGCTGTGCGAGCGCAGCAACGTGGTGGTGATCTCGGACGAAGCGCACCGCAGCCAGTATGGACTGACGGCGAAACTGAACCAGAAGACAGGCATGTATGTCTTCGGCTACGCGAAGCACATGCGGGATGCGTTGCCTCAGGCGTCGTTCATAGGCTTCACCGGTACGCCGATTGCGCTGGAAGACAAGGATACACGCGGAGTCTTTGGCGATTACGTCAGCATTTACGACATCCAGGATGCGGTGGATGACAAGGCTACGGTTCCGATCTACTACGAAAGCCGCCTCGCCAAGCTCGACATCAACCGGGCCGCCATTGACGAGTTGAACCAGGACGTGGAGGAGGTCATTGAGGACGAAGAGGACGTGGCGGCGCGCGAGAATACCAAGGGGCGGTGGACGCAACTCGCCAAGTTGGTCGGCGCAAAGCCGCGCCTGGCGGAGGTAGCCGCCGATCTCATT
>JBAXWO010000662.1:0-2060 GCA_037128375.1 bacterium | reverse complement strand
TGGACTGGCCGATCCAGAAGGAACGGATCGTGGCGTTCGCGCGGAAGTGGCGGGGACGCGTAATCCTGGACGCGACCGGGGTCGGGGACCCGATCTATGACGATCTGAAGCGGGTGTTGCCGGATATTGAGCCGTTCAAGTTGACGGCGGGGAGCAAGACGGATTTGGTGCAAAGGCTGATCGTGGCGGTGGAGCAACGGCAGGTCTGCTGGCCGGGCACGGCCAGCAGTCAGTTGGACGGTCGGGCAGTTGGACGGTCCGGCGGTGGAGATTGGGGCGTGCTTACGGCGGAAATGAAGCGGTATGAGTATGAGATCGGGCCGTCGGGTGGGATCTCGTATGGGGCGCCGAGTGGGTATCATGATGACTGCGTGATGGCGCTGGCGTTGGCGAATCATGGGCGGTGGGCGGCTGGGAATGGCGGGCGGATGCTGCGGGTGGCTGATCCGTACGGGCGGAGTGTCGGGCGTTTCCGACGGCGGGATGAACGGTGCTTGGATGGGTGATGCGGCTGGCTCTGCTGGCGCTTCGCTGCGCCTGGGAATGCGGATAGATGGCAATCCAGATATACAGTCAGAAGAGTAACCGGTGGCGGGAGTACTACAATCCGCTGCGTGGGCTGAGCATGCCCAAGGTGGTGAGCCTGCTGGAGGCGGGCGAACGCGGGCAGTATTCGGATTTGCAGTGGATGTACTACTACATGGAGCGGTCGGACCCGATGATCTTTGCGATACTGCAGAGGAGACGGGCGGCGCTGCTGGATAGCGACTGGGATGTGCGCGTGCCGGCGTCGGTGGCAGGAAATAGGGACCGAAAGGACCCCAGGGACGGGAGTGACAGCAGGGACAGTGCTGCACAAGGAATGGCGCCGGACGATGTGCTGGCTGAGGAGCAGGCGGCTTGTCTAAGGGAAGTCTATGACGGGATCGAGAATTTCAAGGATGCGCTGGGATTTATGTTCACGGGCTTTTTCCGTGGATTTGCGCATTTGGAGAAACACTATGGGGAGAACGGCGAGATCCAGAGACTGGAACCGGTTGAACAATGGTTCTGGGTACGGGATGGGATGTTCGGCGAGTGGGAGTACAACGAGAATGCGGTGAGTGGTCGGCGGCGCGGGGTGCCGATCGAGCGGGAAAACTTCGTGATCTTCGAGTCCGTGGCGCTGAATCGCATGCTGGCGCTGCTGTATCTGCGTCGGAACTTGAGTCAGAAGGACTGGGATTCGTATCTGGCGGTGTACGGGATTCCGTCCGTGTTCCTGATCGGGCCGCCGAATACCGGGGAAGCGAAGGAGAAGGAATACCAGGCGATTGCAGAGGAGATCATCTCGGACGGTCGTGGTTATCTGCCGAATGGCAGCGACATCAAGTACGTGACCGGCGGGGGCAACAAAGCTCCGTTCCGAGAGCACCTGGAGTACATTGATCGTCAGATCGCGATGGTAGGGACGGGTGGGCTTCTGACCATGCTGACGGAATCGGGGTCAGGGACGCTGGCGGGTGGTGCGCACAGCGATACGTTCCTGCAGATCGCGCGCGGGGATGCGGTGACGCTGAGCGGGGTGCTGCAGCGGGAGATTGATCTGCCGGTACTGGCGCAGGCGTTCCCGGGGCGGCCGGCGCTGGCGTATTTCGAGTTCGCGCCGTGCATTCCGGATCAGGCGAGCCGGGTGGTGCAGGATGTGGCGCAGCTCGGGGCGGCGGGGCTGGCGGTGGATCCGGCGGAGGTGAGCGAGAAGACGGGGTATCGGGTCGAGAAGGCGGCGGGGGCGGGGGAGGAGGTACCGGCGCAAGGGGTGGGTTGACGACACCCCTCATTCTCGGTGCCTAGCGCCGTAAAATGGACGCTGGTTGTATGCCCTCAATCCACGTCTATTTCGTCGGTCAGTTTCCAGAACAGTAGCTCACCGTCTTCTTGTACGAAGTATCGGACAGCCGTCCAGTATTCGCCTGGACCCCTTGGGCCCTTGTGTTCGAGTTGGAACTTGTAGCATGTGAGTTTGCCGAGAGGTACGAAGTCGTAGGACGCCTCAAGCCATTCGCGGTCCTTGGAGATGC
>JBAXWO010000661.1:0-2061 GCA_037128375.1 bacterium | reverse complement strand
CTTATTACTTCGTGGACAACATGGCCACGACAGGAACCACCCTTGCCGCGTGCCGCCAGGCGCTCGGATTCGGAGAAGGAATCGTATGGGCCGATGCAGGTCAGAGGCCCGAACACAACAGGAGGACATGAACATGAGCAGACCCGAAACAGGATGGTGGACGATCACGGAAGATAAACTGGCCGATGTCAGCGATGGCGACAGACCGGCCGTGGGCACATGCGGCCCCAGGGAATGCACCCTCACGTCCGACCAGATCAAGGCCCATCCGGCAACCTTGTATTTCCAGATGTTCGACGACGACGGCGAGCACTATTACAGCGGCCTCTGCATCCTGCCCCAGGGATTGACCGAGGAAGCCTTTCGGCCCCTCGATGACTTTGGCACCCCAAACGCCGGTTGCACCTCGATCAAGTATCGGAACGCCTCCGGACACATGGAAACCCTTTGACCAGAACGCAACCAGAAAGGAACAACACATGAGCTACGGCAAACGCTATGCAGGAGACCCCCGATGGATAACCGCCAAATTCGGCACCTGTGCCAAGTGCGGCAAACCCCTTGCCGGCAAACCGGCCATATACTTTCCCAACGGCAAGACATGCTTTTGTGAAGAGTGCGGCCGTCCGGAAATGGCCGTGTTTGAATCCGCCGCCTTCGACGAAGCCGTCATGACAAACCAATGGTGACACGCCCGGCCACGGGCATCGAGCAGCGGCCCCCAGGTGGCGCAAGGGCCGAGAAGGAGACCGATACCATGAGCGATACCCGAGAATACGCCCTCATCCGCGCCCGTATACCCAACGGCGGAAACCCCGCCGCCGTCTACCTGATCGACGCGGAGGACCTGCGGGAATTCAAAGACCCAGCCGGCTACTTCCCGGCCGGTACCCGTGACGTCCAGGAAGTAGGCCGCATCCAGGTGATGGGCGACACCCACCTGCTGGGCATGATGTACGAGGAGTCACTCTGACCACCGCGCCGCCGGCCACCACCGGCGGCGCCCTTCCCCCCTACAGGAACCCCTCTTTCCACCTCTCCGAAATTGGGGCCCCCGCTACGCGCGTAGCGCTCCGCGCCTGTTATTCCCTGTTATTAACCCCCTCGAAATCAGTCACAACATGCCATAGGGCAAACCGTTACGCCAGAAATCCAACATCACAGTTTCCGCCCATAAAGCCCTGTACAACCCCCGGAAAACGCCCCATTTCGGCGTGCATACGCCTGATAATCGCACCAAAACGCACCTCAAACCCCACACGCGACGACCGTACCGGCCGGCTGCCGCAACTTCATGCGCGTGGTCTTGAGGATGAACAATTCGCGCAGTTCCGGAAACATGCGCATGGCGCGCCTGTGCCGCGCCTCCGCGCCGGCTGTCGTGATCCGCTGTTTACTGGCGATGTCCTGGTATTCCATTCCCATGAACCGCCAACACACCACGTCCCGCAATTCCTGTGGGAGTGTCAGCAACCGGGTAACCAACTCCTCCAACACATCGACCGGTAACTTCGCCTCAGCCACTTCGGCCTCGGCCTCCTCTGGGAAGGGGACCATGTTGCAGGTCGGCTCAGCACCTACTTCGCCGCCTACCACATAGACCGGCCGCTCCGGGTCTACCTCCATCGTGCGCAGGGAGACCTCCCGTAACTCGCATTTGGCACATGGTGTTTTCTCGAACGGCATCCGCGCATACTTGCCGGCCTCCAACGCTTCCCGATGATCACAACGGTGGCATTCCATAAACGTCTTCTCCCTACTTCTGAATGCTGACTTCTGAATTCTGACTACTGGGGTTTGTCCCCAGCTTCCACGTCAGGATCCCCAGGGCATCGGCCGTGTCCAACGTGACACGCAGATGGGGATACCGACGCGCCATCAGTTCCCGGATCATCCGTTTCCGGTCGGCTTTTTCTTTCGGCAGGGAGCCCAGGGTCTTCATCCAGACGCCAGGCGCCACCTCCTCGAACGGGATCCCCATGGAATACAACCCGGCCTCCACATTCCCGCAATGCCGGGCGAACTTCGTCGCGGCATTGGGATGGTCGCCGGGCATCCAGT
>JBAXWO010000660.1:0-2065 GCA_037128375.1 bacterium | reverse complement strand
GCGATTTGCCGGATGGCGGAGCAGGTGACGTGGACCTGGGCATCGCCGGGCTCGATACGCCGAAGGCGAATCCTGCGGACGCGGCTTGGAACGTGGACTCCGCCGGAGTCTTCAAGGCAGGCGGACTTCCCAAGGGCTGGCAGACCGTCACACACGGGGCGGGTCTGTGGCCAAGGGCTATGAAACCCGTGCCCAAGGGCAAGACGATCATCTCCGCCGCCACGCGCGTCATCGCGCCGGCGGATCGCGCCGCGATTCTCAAGTTCGGTTTCGAGACCGATGGCTGGACGTGGCTTGACGGTGCCGTTCTGGCGACTATAGACGGAGGTTCTTCGCCGGGCTTCTACCCTCCGCCGCTGCGGGTATGGATCAACGGCGAAGTGGTGCGCGATTCGCGCCCCGGTGCGAAATCGCCGACGCCTAAGTCCATCCCGCTGAAGAAAGGCGCCAATACGATGCTGATCCAGTTCGAAACGGGGCCGGATGGCAAAGGGCAACTGCCGCACCTGTTTGCGCTGTTCCACGATGCGAAGGACGGCGCGCCCATTCTGGATTTGTCGTATGATATGGAGGTGAAACCATGAATAGGACCCGCTTCATATTGTCAGCGCTGATCGGCACTCTTCTGGTCGACACCGGCACAGCCGGCAACCCTTTTGATCCGCAGGTTCCCATCACCAACGTGACGGTCATCGCGCGCGACGGGAAGACCGCGACCATCCGCTTCGATATCGACTGGGAGGACTCGTGGCGGAACGGCATCAATCATGACGCGGTCTGGGTGTTCTTCAAGGTGCGCGCCGACGATCAGTCCGAGTGGCAACACGTGCGGATGGCCGCAGACCCGCCTCCGCACGGAAGCTCCGGCGCGGCTAGTCGTACGCTGAATCCGGCCGGCTATGGCCAGGAGAAGATCATCCTGCCGCCACCGCGAAAGGAGACTCGCCTGCCTTCCTACCTTTCGGGGCGGGCGGACTACGACAAACCCGGCGGGCTGGAACGCAGCCGCGAGTTCTTCTTCGCGGTGGAAGAGCGTGATGCGCTCCTGGAATTCCTGGTCCCTGGCGGCGCCGACGGCCTCACCGGCGTCTTCCTGAGGCGCGCCGAGCCGGGCGTCGGGACCGTGCGCGCGCACGGCGTGACGGTGGTCTGGGACACCACCGCCTGCAAGGGACTGGCGGATCCCCTCAAGGCGCAGATACGGGCGTTCGGACTGCAGATGATCTATGTGCCCGAAGGCGCGTTCTATCTGGGATCGGGCGGCACGGAGGCGAACGCGTTCTATGCGTACACCGAAGACCACCAGAGCGCGCCGGCGTACCGGGTGACCAGCGCCGGAGCGATCCCGACGGGCAAGAAGCAGGGCCGACTCTGGGCGCGCAACGCCGCGCAACCGGAGGATGGCGGCGAGATTCCGGCCTCGTTTCCCAACGGTTATGGCGCCTTCTACTGCATGCAGCAGCACATCACATCCCGGCAATACGCCTGGTTCCTGGAAACCATCCCCGTCGCTCAAGCGGAAGAGCGATGGAACACCTCCGCCAAGTGGATCCGGGGGGTCGCCTACACCGGCCGGAGTCACACCCAGGTTTCGCGAACGGGCACGGCTCCGAACTACACGTATCAACACCACTCCGGCGATCCCCGGTGCGGAGCGGGATGCTTCGGCATGTCCTGGCCGGACGGCGCGGCTTTTGCGGCCTGGGCCGGTTTGCGGCCGATGACGGAACTGGAGGTCGAGAAAGCGGTACGCGGACCGCGCTTGCCTTTGGCCGACGAATGTTGCGCGAGTTACTGGGGCGTCGAACCGTTCAGTAGCGCGGCATGGCACGCCTTCAAGGGTTGGCACCCCCAGGGCGAGCAGGCGGTGACGGTGGGCAACGCCAAGGGCCGCGGGTTCAAGGGCACGCACGGCAACGGGACCGCCGTGGTGCCGGCGGACTGGCCGCAGGCGGATGCCGTCGGCGCCGGTTTCCGCTGCACGCACTACCGGTTCACCGACGTCGACCTGGCGCGCACGCTCCTCTCCGACCGGTTTCTCGCCGACGCTGCGGACCCGCGGCGG
>JBAXWO010000066.1:0-9415 GCA_037128375.1 bacterium | reverse complement strand
CCTTCGATTCACGAAATCCAGACGACTACATCAGGGGCTTTCCCTGGCATCCCCACCGCGGAATTGAAACTGTGACCTACCTGATTGCCGGCGACATCGAACATGGCGACAGCCTGGGCAACAAAGGCCACATTCTTGATGGCGGCTGCCAATGGATGACGGCTGGCAGCGGAATTATTCACCAGGAAATGCCACAGGCCTCACCAAGAATGCTGGGGCTTCAGCTCTGGATCAATCTGCCGCGCCGGGATAAATGGACCCGCCCTGAATACCGCGACATCACCGCAGCCCGAATCCCCAGGCTGAAAGAAGAGACCGGCACGGTGGGTGTGATTTCAGGCGACTACGGCCATGTCACGGGCGCGACCCGGGGCGACTACGTCCAGACCCTGTTTCTGGACGTCGCCCTGCTCCCCGATGCGGACTGGGTCCTGCCGGTTGACAGCCAATCGACCCTGTTCATCTACATCGTGGACGGCGCGGGGTTTTTCGACGACCCGGCAAGGCGTATTGAAAGCCATCGGGCTGTCCTGTTCGGCGAAGGCGACCGGTTCGCGGTCCGGGCAGGACCAGAGGGCCTTCGCTTCGTGCTTGTCGCCGGCCGACCGCTGCGGGAACCGATCGCCTGGGGAGGACCGATCGTGATGAATACCCAGGAGGAGTTGGATCAGGCCTTTGCCGAAATCAATAACGGCACGTTCATCCGCAGTAGTCCATGAGTACGCCACGGTCGTATGGGCAGCGGCTCCCACCTTACACTGCGCCCGCCCTTAATCCTTGGCCAGTTTCATTCCCAGTGAGGCGGCCTCAGCAAGGGCCTTGGCTTTGCGCTCGGCGTGATCCGTGAAGAAGAACGGATTCTGCCCCTCTGCCCAGGCGACCTCCACCTCCGTGATTCCTACAAATCCAAGCGCCGCCTTGACGCCATTCCGAACGCCGTCACGAAGATCACCCGCCCCGTAGGCACCGCCGGATGAGGCCAAAACAACCGCCCGGCGGATCCGATGCAGGGGCTTGACCCCGCCCGCACCGATCGTGAACGTGACATTCGGCATGAGCACCTGATCAAGCCATGCTTTCAAAATCGCCGGGATGCCGAAGTTCCACATCGGCGTCGTCATCACCAGCAGATCGGTCTGCTTGAACAGGTTGCATTGCGCCAGGGCATACTGAACCGCCTTTTTTTCCTTTTCCGACGGCTTAAACGAGGGATCGAAGACTGGATACCAGAAATGACGGTACGTGTCGTAATCGTAATACGGCGGAGGATTGGTGTATAAATCCACCTCCGTCACCGACACAGCCGGTTGGCCGGTTTTCAGGGCCTTCAGGAAGGCATCGGCCAATTGCCTGGAATTGGCCTCGGCGGCCGGTTTTGGATTCGCGATTACATGAAGAACATTCATCATCCATCTCCTTATCTGACCATCAGGCGTTCAGCCGTCCCCAACCAGGACTCCAGCTTCTCAATGCAAAACGGCTTGGCGAAAAAGCTCACCCCCTGGAGCGGGGAGGGCATCTCGTCCTCGGCGCTCCAAGAACCGGAGATCAGCGCAATGTTGCGGCAAGTGCATCCCTTTCGCCTCAAATGGTCGATAAACTCGGCGCCACTCACATAAGGCATTTTAAGATCCGCAAGGATAACATCCGGGCACGGCGACTCAGACGAGCAGGGACAGTCCATATCGCTATAGAGGGGACAGACGGTCGGATTTGCATAAGCGACCACATCGTAGCCCCGAAGCGAGAGCATCCTTTCCAGCAGGGACAAAATCAATGGCTCATCGTCCAATATCAGCGCATGCATAATGGTTCCTTCCTCGTGACCGAGTTGCAATGAGGTGCCCGTCTGGATGCCGACATAAGAAACGGGCCCCCATGAGGAGCGCGTGGGTGCATCCGCCTGGACTCGGCACCACACACTCAACAGACGCTCCCGCACCCAGCATTCTGGCACAACAAGCATCATGACTGGGCAGAGGCCGCTCCTCGCCCATCCCGATCGAATTCCCGCGCCCCTTCTCCATGGGGCAACTCTATCGCTCAAGGCTAAACTGACAATCAGGAAAAACCTGATTTCGGCATCAGGGTTTTCGCCGGTTGAATGTCGCAATCCCCGGGCCACACCCAGGCACCCCGACAAAGAACTTGTGCGGCAAGAGGGAGCCACGATACGATGCCCGCCGACTTCTTTCGCGTCAGCCGATAGGGTTTGACGCAGGCTGAAGTAAGGAGGGTGCTATGGCGGTTCCTATTCTGTGCCTGGTGGTGGTTCTCTTTCTGAGTTGGGCCCTGATACTTAAGACCGAGATCGCCGACCTCAAGAAGGAAATCGAACGACTCAAGGGGTTGCTTAAGAACAAGCTCGGTCATTTGGAAAACGAAGTCACCGTCACCCAGGGGCGACGATCGACGCCCCGTCAGCCGGAGAGTCGTTAGCCTCCACTCGCCGTGTCCTCCCCTTCGCCAGACCCTCCCAAAGAGCCAAAGAGCTTTGGCGAATCTTTGATCTTGCGTCATGCGCCGCGACCCCGTAATAAATAGGCCGCATCAAGACACGTAGAAGGACTACAGGTTATGGATAATTCCAGAGAAACCGTACCGGACCAGATTCCCACCGAACCCGCCGGGATGGACGCGCTGCCCGACTCAGTCAAGGACCAGTGGAAAGGATTCGCCTTCAAAGCCGGCCTGGCGATAATCGTCGTGCTCGGTGTCTTCCTTTTCCGAACCCACCGGCAGAACAGCGAGGATCAGGCGTCCCGCATGCTGGGGGAAGCACGAAACGCTCAGGCCCTGCAAGCCGTCATCGTTCAATACCCCGGCACTCCGGCCGCACGTCTGGCACTCCTCCAGACGGCCAAAGCCTTCTACGATGCGGGCGATTTCAGGGCGGCCTCGGCTTCGTATTCGGAGTTCGCCTCCAAATACCCTAAACATCCCATGGTGGCGGTGGCCCATTTGGGGAAGATCGCCTGCACGGAATCCATGGGACAGATACCCGAGGCCTTGTCCGCCTATTCAACTTTCCTGAAGGAGAACCCTGACAGTTTCCTAACCCCTACCGCGCTTTTCGGGAAAGCCCGTTGTCTCGAACAGATGCAGAAATACAGCGAGGCCCGCGCCGTATATGAGGACTTCCTTGTGGCAAACCCTAAGAGCCCGTGGAAGAACGACGTTGAGGAGGCTCTCCGCCAACTCGAGAGGGACTCCCGCAAAGTGACAGCCGGCCTGTAGAATATCGGCGGGGAAGCCTACTTCTTCGGTTCCTCATCCCCCTGGGTGTCGGGGTTGTCTTTACGGCCTTCGGTGCGTCCCTTCTTGAATTCGCTCAGGCTGCGCCCGAGGGATCGCGCCAGATCCGGGAGTCGGCGTGCGCCAAAAAGCAGGAGAACCACCAGCAGAACAATGATCAGTTCAGGCCATCCAATGTTACGCATAGTTATTCCTCCTCCGCTCTCTCAAGACCGGACGCGTTCAATCGCCCTCTGAGCTTCCCGGTCAGCCTCTTTCCTGCGGATCGTTTCCCGCTTATCGAAATCCTGTTTGCCCTTGCAGACACCCAGCTCGACCTTGGCCCAGCGTCGTCCAAAATACATGCACAACGGAATCAGGGTCAGGCCCTTCGTGGCAAGTTTTCCGGCGAGGCGACTGATCTCCCTGCGATGCAGAAGCAACTGGCGTGGTCTCAGCGGATCATGGTTATGCCGATTGCCGCATTCATACGGCGCAATGTGTACTCCGAGGAGAACCATTCGCCCCTGCTCAATCTTGACAAATCCGCCCGTCAGGTTGACGTTCCCGGAACGAACGGACTTGACCTCCGTTCCCCGGAGTTCAACGCCCGCCTCCACCCTATCCAAAACGAAATAGTCGTGAAGCGCTTTCCGGTTGGTTGCGACCCTTTCCCCGCTCTTCCTGTCGTCAGAGGCCGCCATGGATTACCGGCGGTCAGTCTTTAGCGTGGCTACCCGGGCTAACCGGCTCGAAAAACCCGATTTCCGCAGTCAGCTTCCCGTCAATAACCTCGCGCAAGGCAATATCCACCCGCTCCTCGGTCGGCGTCAGAGGCTTGAGATAGGGTCGCATTCCGGCATTCAACTGGCGGACGCGCCTCGAGATCATGTTCACCAACAGCGGCACTGAATTGATCTTCAGCTTGGCTTTTTCGAGTAATACAGGATTCAAAATCAACCTCCGATGGAAAAAGTAAACGGGACGCAGTGTAGGCGTCCCGTTTACCCAAGTCAAACGCTTTCGCTCAACCTTAGTACATATCGCCGCCCATGCCGCCGCCCATGCCGCCACCCATACCGCCGCCGTGTCCGCCCGCCGCGGGCTTCTCGTCTTGCGGAATCTCGGTGATCATGCACTCGGTCGTCAGCAACAGGCCCGAAATGCTCGCCGCATTCTGGAGCGCCATGCGGGTCACCTTCGCGGGATCCAGCACGCCGGCCTTGATCAGGTCGGTATACTCGAGCGTCGCGACGTTGAAGCCGACAGCCCCCTTCTGCTTCTTCACTTCCTGGACAATGACCGCCCCTTCGAGGCCGGCGTTATCCACGAGTTGACGCAGAGGCGCCTCGAGACAACGGCGGATGATATCCACGCCGATCTTCTCATCGCCCGTGACATCGAGCTTGTCCAGCACCGGCAGGCAACGCAGCAACGCCACGCCACCACCGGGGACCACGCCCTCTTCCACGGCGGCGCGGGTCGCATGCAGAGCGTCCTCCACGCGAGCCTTCTTTTCCTTCATTTCGGTCTCGGTCGCCGCGCCGACATTGATCACGGCCACACCGCCCGCCAGCTTCGCCAGGCGTTCCTGCAGTTTTTCGCGATCATAGTCCGAGGTGGTCTCCTCGATCTGACGCTTGATCTGTGCCACGCGGCCCTGAATCGCCGCCGCCTTCCCGGCGCCCTCAACGATCGTGGTGTTCTCCTTGTCCACGCTGATGCGTTTCGCGCGGCCCAGGTCTTCGATCTTCACGCTCTCCAGCTTGATGCCGAGATCCTCGGTCAGGCACTTGCCGCCCGTCAGGATCGCGATATCCTCAAGCATCGCCTTGCGGCGATCTCCGAATCCCGGCGCCTTGACGGCGCAGATCTGCAGCGTGCCACGCAGGCGGTTCACCACGAGGGTCGCCAGCGCTTCGCCTTCAACATCCTCGGCGATGATCAGGAGCGGCTTGCTCGTCTTCGCCACGCTCTGCAGCAGCGGCAGCATATCCTGAAGGTTCGAGATCTTCTTCTCGTAGATCAGGACATAGGCGTCCTCCAACGAGGCTTCCATCGTCTCCATGTTGGTGGAGAAGTACGGGGAGATGTAGCCCTTGTCGAACTGCATGCCCTCGACCACGTCCAGCGTCGTCTCCATGGCCTTGGCCTCTTCAACGGTGATCGTCCCGTCTTTGCCGACCTTGTCCATGGCATCCGCGATGATCTCGCCGATGGCCACTTCGCCGTTGGCGGAGATGGTCGCGACCTGGGCGATCTCAACGTGTTCCTTGACCTTCTTGGCCTGCTTGGCAATCGCGTCCACGATCACTTCGACAGCCTTGTCGATGCCCCGCTTCAGGCTCATCGGATTGGCGCCGGCGGTGACGTTCTTCAGGCCCTCGCGATAGATGTTCTCCGCGAGCAGCGTCGCCGTCGTCGTGCCGTCACCGGCCGTATCGCTGGTCTTGCTGGCCACTTCGCGCACCATCTGGGCGCCCATGTTCTCGAAGGCGTCGGGGAGCTCGATTTCCTTGGCCACCGTCACGCCGTCCTTGGTGATCGTGGGCGATCCGAACTTCTTGTCCAGAATCACGTTCCGTCCGCACGGGCCGAGTGTAACCTTGACCGCCCGGCTCAGCTTCTCCACACCGCGAAGCATCGCCTGGCGCGCTTCGCTGTTATACTTAAGTTGTTTACCTTTTTCTGCCATATTTATTATTCCTTCCTACTGGGTTATCGTTTAAATCCTGTCCGGCACCTTACTCAATAATGCCGAGGATATCCTCTTCGCGCATGATCTGATATTCCTTGTCGTCCAACTTGACCTCGGTGCCACCATACTTGGGCATCAGGACCTTGTCACCCACCTTGACGGTGAACGGGATCAGCTTGCCCTCGTCATCCCGCTTGCCCGTTCCCACGGCCACGACTTTGCCTTCCATGGGTTTCTCTTTGGCGCTATCCGGAATGATTATGCCGCCCTTGTTTACTTCCTGTTCCTTCTTGGGTTCGACCAAGACGCGATCAGCCAACGGTTTAATCTTCATTACTCCCTTTCCTTGTTCTTGTTACGTTTAGCGGAAGGCAACCCGCCTTCCCTCTCGCGGACGCGAAACCTACGCGCCAGCGTTGTTTCCCCACTACTTCTTCTTGTCGTCCACCATCTCGAAATCGGCGTCAATCACGCCATCCTTGCCGCCCCCGGCGGACGGCTCCCCTCTATCCGAAGTCCCACCCGGAGCGCCGCCCTCCGCACCCTCCGCCGCCCCAGGCCGGCTGGATTTGGCCTGCGCATACAGCTCGGCTGAAACCGCCTGGACCGCCGCGTTCAAGGCTTCGGTGGAGGACTTGATGGCCTCCGCTTCATTCCCCTTAAGCGCGGTTTTCACCTGTTCAATGGCTTCCTCGACCGGCCGTTTCTTTTCCGCCGAAACCTTGGACCCCTGCTCCTTCAAAAGCTTTTCCGTCTGGTAGACCAGGTTGTCCGCCATATTCCGCGCTTCAGCGGCTTCGCGCTGCTGGCGATCCTCCTCGGCGTGCGACTCGGCGTCCTTCACCATGTCCTTGATTTCCGTTTCGCTCAAACCGCTCGACGCCGTAATGGTGATCTTCTGCTCGCGCCCGGTGCCCAAATCCTTGGCGGACACATGCAGAATACCGTTCGCATCGACATCGAAGGTGACCTCGACCTGGGGAACACCGCGCGGCGCGGGCGGAATACCGTCCAAATGGAACCGCCCGATGGTCTTGTTCTGGTCGGCCATCTTACGCTCGCCCTGCAACACGTGGATCTCCACGGACGGCTGGTTGTCGGACGCCGTGCTGAAAATTTCCGTCTTGCGGGTCGGCACCGTGGTGTTGCGCTCAATCAGGGCCGTAAAGACCCGTCCCAGCGTCTCAATGCCCAGGGAAAGCGGCGTCACATCCAACAGCAGGACATCCTTGACTTCACCCTTGAGGATCCCGCCCTGGATCGCTGCGCCCACCGCCACGACTTCGTCGGGATTGACACCCTTGTGCGGCTCCTTGTTAAAGAGAGTCCTCGCCATCTCCTGCACCCTCGGCATGCGCGTCATGCCACCCACCAGCACGACCTCGTCCACCACCTGCAGGCCGGCATCCTTCATGCAGTTCTTGACCGGCTGGCTCGTTCGTTCAATCAACGTCTCGACCAGTTGTTCGAGCTTTGCGCGGGACAAGGTAACGTTGAGATGCTTGGGGCCGCTGGCGTCGGCGCTGATGAACGGAAGATTGATATCCGTCTGCAGCGCGCTGGATAATTCGCACTTGGCCTTCTCAGCCGCCTCTTTCAGTCGTTGCATGGCCATCGGATCCTTAGTCAGATCGATCCCCTGCTCCTTGCGGAATTCATCCGCCAACCAGCTCATGATGGTGTGGTCAAAATCATCGCCACCCAGATGCGTGTCGCCATTCGTGGCTTTGACCTCGAAGACGCCGTCCCCGATATCCAGGACGGAAACATCGAACGTGCCGCCACCCAGATCGTACACCGCGATCTTTTCGTCCTTCTTCTTATCAAGACCGTAGGCCAACGACGCCGCCGTGGGCTCGTTGATGATTCGCAGAACCTCCAGACCGGCAATCCGCCCCGCATCCTTGGTGGCCTGACGCTGGCTGTCGTTGAAATACGCCGGCACGGTAATAACCGCCTGGGTGATCTTCTCGCCCAGATACGCCTCGGCATCCGCCTTCATCTTCTGGAGGATCATCGAGGAGATTTCCGGGGGGGAATACACATTGTCGCCCACCTGGACATGCGCGTCCCCGTTCTTGGCCTTGACGACCTTGTAAGGCACCAGCGAGATCTCTCGGACGACTTCGTCATATTTACGACCCATGAAACGCTTGATGGAATAGATCGTATTGCTTGAATTGGTAATGGCCTGACGCTTCGCCGCCTGCCCCACCAGTCGCTCGCCTGACTTGGTGAACGCCACAATCGAGGGCGTAGTCCTCATTCCCTCGACATTGGGAATCACCACCGGCTCCCCGCCTTCCATCACCGCCATGCACGAATTCGTCGTCCCTAAATCAATTCCAAGTACCTTCGCCATAACGAACTCCCTTCCCCGGAATCGGGAAATGTGACATTATAATAATATGTTCGGGACATCTATTAGCAAAGGATGTGCCAATATAATATTTTTACGACACCGAAATTCATGCTATACATTGCAAATCAACGCATTATAACAATAATAAATAAATTTCAAGTTTTGATAATAAATGCGACGACAGACAAAATGACGCATATTATGAAACGTAAAACCAAAAAGCGTCATTATGTCACGGCGTTATTGTGCAAAATGTTGCATCACCCGACGGGTTCACGTGTTCCTCTGATATTTCTGACGCCGGTATTGCCGCAGCATCTTAATGAACCGGAGGGTGTCCTTGACGGGATGAATTTTGCTGGTTTCCGTGCCGTAAAGCGTGGCAACGGGAACACTACCAATGGAAATCCCCTTGCCGCTTAATTCCAGGAGAATTTCTGATTCGGCGGCAAACCGCTTCGAGGCGGCGGACAACTCGGGAACCACTGACAGCTTGTAGAGCCGGTAGCCGCATTGGGTGTCCGGCACCCGCTGCCCCATTTCGCGGCTCAGAAGCCAGCTCATGAACCGATTGGTCAGCCACCGAACCAGAGGCATCTTTCCCGCATCGGCCATCCGGTTGCCCACCAAAACGGGCGTTCCCGTCCGGCGGTAGGCCTCGACGAAAGCCGGCAGGTCTGTTGCCGCGTGCTGGCCATCGCCATCCATCGTCACAACAAATTCAAAACCCCGTTCGCGCGCGGCCCGGAATCCCGTGTCCAGCGCCGCGCCCTTGCCAAGATTGACCGCGTGCGGGATTACCTGTGCCCCTGCTCCGCCCGCCTCCTCGGCCGTGCCGTCAGGCGAGCCGTCGTCCACGACAATGACATGGGGTATGTGTGGCAAAACCCCGGCGACAACCGTGCCAATGCGCCCGCCCTCACGATAGGCGGGAATGATCACGCATCCCTGTGTTACGACACTGGCTTCCATGCCGTCCTTATATCATACCGGGCAAGTCTGCACACTGGTGATTAACGTCTTACGCCTGAGCTTCCCCGTAACTGTGGCCGTCCCAGACTTTCTGGAACATGAACCACTGGTGGGGATAGGCGCTGATGGCATCCTCCAGGGCCTCGACG
>JBAXWO010000659.1:0-2067 GCA_037128375.1 bacterium | reverse complement strand
CTCGCCGCCGTCGCCATACGGACCACGTCCTTCACCTGTCGATCCAGATTCAATTCCATTCCAGCCGTCCGCACCACCTTGAGAATGTCCCCGCCCTCTGTTCCGGTGGACAGGGGATTCTCCCGCATCCAGTCGGCCAGTTCGGCCACGCCAACCGCCAGCCGGAACCGGGGCGGCGCGTCTTCAAAGGCGGCGGGTTTGTCCGAACCCCGGATCGGGTGGGCGGTCTCCGTCACCAGCCCCGTCTCGGGATCCTTCCACCGCAAGCGCACGATACCGAGCGGCGCGTCGGCCGCCCCGCTGGTCTCGAGTTCGTAGAGCGCGGTGGAAGACTGGCCTGATCCCACTTCGCCGGCATCCACCGCGTCGTCCCTGAATTGCTCTTTTTCCAGATGCCGTTTCTCGTACCCGATCTGGCGGTAGGCCTTCACTCGGTCCGGCTGGAACTCGACCTGGATCTTCACATCCTTCGCGATGACGTGCAAGGTGGCGGCGGACTCGTCCACCAGGACGCGCTTCGCTTCGGCGAGCGAGTCCAGATAGCGGTATACGCCATCACCCTTGTCCGCCAGGGCTTGCAGCATGGCGTCGTTGTAGGCGCCCACGCCGAGTCCGAAGACCGAGCAGAAAACGCCCTGTTTCCTGTAGGTTTCCACCTGTTTCAGGATTTCGTCCGAGGTGGCCGCGCCAAGATTCGCCACGCCGTCGGAAAAGATCATGACCCGGTTGGCGGCGCCGCTGCGGAACCGGCGGGCGGCGATCTCGTAACCGAGCCAGATGCCGCCTTCCAGGTGCGTGGAGCCGTAGGTCTGGAGGCTGGCGATCGCGGCGCGGATCTCGTCCTTCCGGGCCGCGCGCGTGTGATCCAGCACCAGCCGCGCTTCGGAACCGAAGGCGACGATGGCCATGCTGTCGGCATCCGTGAGGCGGTCGAGGAGCATCGACATGGCCTTCCGGGCAAGTTCCAGGCGGTCCGGGGTGTTCATCGAGCCGGAGGTATCCACGATGAACGTCAGGGCCAGGGGCCGCTGCCGGTCCCGACCCAGCACCTTGCCCCGCACGCCGATCCGCAGCACTTCCAGGCTCGGGCGGAACGGCGAACGGGTCCGGTCGCAGTAGACGGCGAAGGTCGCGTTTTCCGGCGGTTTGTAGGCATATTCAAAGGCATTCACGAACTCCTCAACCCGGATGGCGCCTGTGGGCGGAAGCCGTCCGCCCAGCAGGTACCGCCGCGCCAGGGTAAAGGAGGCGGTATCCACGTCGATCCCGAATGTGGAGAAGGGGCTGGCCTTTGTCTCGATGATGGGATTGTAGACCTGCGGAGGGTAGACAGGTTCAGGGCCGGACGCGGCAGTCTCGCCCGGGTCCGGTGGCGGGGCGGCAGGGGCGAACGCCTCTGTGGCATCAGCCGGCTCAATCATGACGGTGCCATCCACGATCCTGTACTTGAGTCCTGCCACCTGTGTAACAATCTTCAGCGCATCCAGCATCGAGATGTAGCGCGCGGTGAAGGTGATCTCTGCTGGCGAAGCCTCATCGGTCTTCTTGGCCTCGAAAAGATCGGCGATCTCGCCTGCCTTCTCCGCATCCTTGTCCAGATTCAGGACGATATTCGGGCTTTTCTTCACCTTATCGAGCGTCCGGGAGTCGCCCTCAACACCCGCCTTGGCCAGGAATTCGACGACATCGTGGATATTCGCCTGCCGAAATTCGATTTGGGGAATGATGGTCTTCTCGAGGTTCCGGATTGTCTCGGCGGTGCGGGCATCCGGCTTCTTTTCGTCTTCGCACCGCCGGGAAATGTCATGCTGTATTCCGGCCTCAGCCCGATCCCCGGCGCCGAAACCGCCGACACCATAGCCGGTGCCGATTCCGGCACCGAGTTCTTTGCCGGCGACAGCCTTGAATTTTGGGCTGAAGGAAGTGGCGACGGCGCGAGGCGACAGGGTGATGGAGGGCGAATCAGGGGTGGTGACGTGGCCTCCAGCGGATCGCAGAGTCACCATGCCCCGGGCTGCCGGCAGTTCAACCCCTGGCGAGGACGGAGGAGGGGGTGCCGGAACCTGT
>JBAXWO010000658.1:0-2077 GCA_037128375.1 bacterium | reverse complement strand
GCGTTGGAGACCGGCTGTCCGGTCAGGTTCCGCATCACAAACCCGTCGAGCCCACCCTCGGACTGCCGTTGCCGGACCACCAGCGCGAGGTCGCTGACCCAGACGGTGGCGGCCGAGATCTGGTTGTTGTCACCGCTAAAGGCGGCGTCATGGCTCGCCAGGATCACGTAGAACCCAGGCTTCAAGTCCTTCGCCACGGCCACCTTCTCCGTGCGCGAACGGAAATCCGACGTGGCCGGCAACGCGGCATCCCAAACGGAGGCCGGCTTGGCCGCGATGAGGTCGGCAATGAACTTCTCCCGCTGATCCCATGGTATCCCCATGAGGCCTTGATATCCCCGCGGTTGCCTGCCCATTAGCGCGTTGAAGTCATACGGCACGGCTCGGAAAAAGACCTTGTCGATGTTCTTGTAGTTGAGGGCGATGACCGGCCACGGCTCGTTCCAGACGCGCTCGGTGGTGATGTTGACCTGCTTCGCCTCAATTTGCTGGACAAGGTTGTAGCATTGGATCCCGCCATAGCTCTTCGGGAACACATCGGCCCCGCGCTTGGCGAGCTTGTGCGCCTCGACCAGATCGTTTTCCGCCATAAGCATCGTAGCCACTTGGAACAGGGCCAGGGCCGAAATCTCGTGGTCCGCCCACTGGTCCGTGAACCGCTTCAGGGCGCCTTTGTACCGGTCGTTCACCTCGGGGCCGACGGCCTGGTTCTTGCCGAACGCCAGCCGCAGGAGATCGGCATCCATGAACGCGGTCTGGTTGGTGTCGTTCTGGTGGAAGTTCAGCAGATTCTGGTAAAGCCGGATGGCCTTGAGCTTGGGGGAATCGGTATCCGTGGTGTCCGGCTTCCACGTCAGGAAGTCACGGACCGGCGCGAAGACGGGCGAATCGGCGGCGACCTCGAACGCATCCTCCGCCTTGGCCGCGCCCTGTTCGCCGGCCTGGTAGAAGGCGAGCGCTTCGTGCGCGAGGAAATCGAACAGCGTCGGCCGGTAGGTGTCCGGAACGGTGCCCTTTTCGAGCAGGTCGTTGAACTGTTCGATCGGCGTGGCCTTGAGGATTCTCTCGTTGGCCAAGGCGTCGGTAAAATGCTTGTCAATCTCCGCCAGGATGCGGGGCAGGTCCCAGGTGGTGAAATCCTTGCCCGGCGCTTCGGCAGTCTGCGTGCGCTGCTGGAACCGCCAGCGATTCTGCTGGAAGTAGTGCCAGTACCAGTCGGACAGGATCGCCTCCATGACCGGCTTCATTTCCGCCGGGGCCTTGGCCAGTTCATCCTGCAGGCGGGTGATCTTCTCCTCCGCCTTGTTGCCTTCGATCTGTCCCTCGAAGGCGATCTTGGTACAGATGGCCTTGATCGCCTCGGCGTGGCGCTTGTTCTGCACCGCGTCCACGATGATCGGCTTCAGTTCCTCGATGGCGGTCTTCGGCAGCCCCTTGTCGCGGGCTTCATAGACCTTCTGCCAACTTCCAGCGGGGGCATTCGCCGCCACCATGACCGAAACCATCACCGTCGCCAGCATCTTCATTGTTGAGAACCCCATATCCATAACGCTCCCTTCGCAACTTTACGCCATCCAGGTATTAGAACTGGATGCACATGCCTAGTATGACACCACTTGACACAAATAAGTTCCGCATATTCTGAAGAGAAATTCAAAAAAACGCCAACGGCATCCAGAGCATCATGTCAGCCGGAGTACAGGGGAGGCCGCAATCTGCCGGTCGAAACCGACACGTCCGACGGATCAGACAAACGGGTCTCAGCAATCACCTTTCCGATTGCCTGGACGAGATAGCGGAGCACGGGTTCCGGCGTGATCAAGGGGGGCATGACGTAGATCACCGGACCAAGGGGACGGAGCAGGATCCCATTGACCCGCAGCCGGTCGCGGACACAGAGTGCACGCGCCGTGCCCGTCCCCTCAGGGTCATCCTCAAGTTCCACTACCCCGATCATGCCCAGCGACCGGATATTGCGCACTCCGGGAAGCGTGCCCAGCAACCTCAATTCCTCCGCCAGCACCTTGCCCATGGCGGCGGCCTGGGCGACAATCCCCTCCTCCTGATACACTCGAAG
>JBAXWO010000657.1:0-2080 GCA_037128375.1 bacterium | reverse complement strand
GGTTGAGCCTGTTGCAGAACTGGGTGGTCGGCCCCATCCTCATGACGGCCCTGGCCATCATCTTTCTGCGCGGTCAGCCGGAGTTTATGATCGGCCTCATCATGATCGGATTGGCCCGTTGCATTGCCATGGTGATTGTGTGGAACGACCTGGCGAAGGGGGATACGGAGTACTGCGCCGGATTGGTGGCGTCTAATTCCATCTTTCAGGTATTCTTCTACAGCGTATACGCCTGGTTCTTCGTGACGAAACTGCTGCCGGCGCTGGGATTGACGGGCGCCGTGGTGAACGTCACGATCAAGCAGATTGCCGAAAGCGTCTTCATCTACCTGGGCATTCCTTTCATCGCGGGCATGCTGACCCGCCTCGTGTTGGTCAAGGCGAAGGGCAAGGAGTGGTATCATTCACGATTTATCCCGAAGATTTCGCCGATTACGCTGATTGCCCTGCTGTTTACCATTGTGGTCATGTTCTCCATGCAGGGACAGAAGATCATTGCCAGGCCGGGCGACGTGGTCCTGATCGCCATTCCGCTGTTGATCTACTTCGTGGCGATGTTCCTGGTGAGTTTCTGGATGAGCGCCAAAGCGGGGGCCAACTATGCGAAGTCGGCGACGCTCTCGTTCACGGCGGCCAGTAACAACTTTGAACTGGCCATCGCGGTGGCGGTGGGAGTATTCGGTATCAACCACGGCGCGGCGTTCGCCGCCGTGATCGGTCCGCTGGTGGAAGTGCCGGCCCTGATTGGGCTGGTGAACGTGTCGCTCTATTTACGGAGGAAGTTCTTTGCATAAGGCAACGCCGCACCCTAACTATTTCCTCAGAATCAGATCGGAGTGACGATGAAAAAGAAGTTGAAGATTCTCTTTCTCTGTACGGGCAATTCCTGCCGCAGCCAGATGGCGGAAGGCTGGGCGCTCTCTCTCAAGGCCGACGTGATCGAGGCGTATTCGGCCGGGATCGAGACGCACGGGCTCAATCCGCTGGCCGTCAAGGTCATGGCCGAGGCCGGCGTGGATATCAGCGGGCAACGGTCCAAGAATGTCGAAGCGGTCAGGGAGGTGCCATTCGACTATGTCGTCACGGTGTGCGGTCACGCCAACGAGTCATGCCCCATGTGGCTGGGCGACAAGGCGAAGGTGATGCACGTGGGCTTTGACGATCCGCCCTCCCTTGCAAAAGGAGCCAGGACGGCAGAAGAGGCCCTCGGCTATTATCGCCGCGTTCGCGATGAGATACGGACGTTTGTGGAGAGTCTGCCGCACAGTCTGCCTCCGAAGTCTGAGTAGTCGTCACCGTGTTTTCTTCCATAGCCAACCGACACCATGAAGTCTTCTGCCTTCGAGAACGAGATGGAGCCTCCGAATGAACAGGCGCTGGTTCGCGCGGCCAGGAGCGGCGACCTGGCTGCGTTCGAGACCTTGGTCAAGAGCCATGAGCGCCGGATCTACGGATTGGCCCGCCGTTTGACCGGTTCCGAACAGGACGCCCAGGATGTGACGCAGCAGACGTTTCTCAGTGCCGTAAAGAGCCTGTCGGGTTTCCGGGAAACCGCGGCGTTCTCCACCTGGCTTACCACCATTGCTGCCAATGCGGCGATGAAGGTTGTTCGCAAACGCCGCGGCCTGCCTTCCACATCCCTGGATGAAGCCACCGAACCGGACGGCGACGGCCGCGTTCCGCACCCGGAATACATCGCCGACTGGCGCGAATCCCCCGATCGTCTGGCTCAACGCGCCGAAACTCATCAGTTGCTCGATGTCGCCATCGCCGAACTCGATCCCGGCCACCGCGCCGTGTTCCTGTTACGGGACGTGGAAGACCTCTCGGTCAGGGACACCGCCAAGGCCTTGGGCATCAGTGAAGCCAATGTGAAGGTCCGGCTCCTGCGCGCCCGCATGCAGTTGCGTGAACGCCTCACCCGCGTTTTCGGCGATGAGGAGCGCCGATACAAACCGGCCAACCACGCTCACGGCCTCGCCTCGAAACACCCCGCTTTACAGGAGACAGCCCATGACTAAGAAACGCACTAAAACCCACGCTATCGGGGGCAAACACGGCGCCACGTGCGGCGAACTCC
>JBAXWO010000656.1:0-2081 GCA_037128375.1 bacterium | reverse complement strand
GCAATCGCATCAATCGGAGGATGGTCGTACCCCTCAGTCAACAACATGGCGTTCACCATGACGGACCCCGGCCCATCGGCCTCCCAGGCCGCAATCTCACTCCGGTCCTGCCCGTCGCAGAAATACGCCCGCAGCCCATGCGCCCGGAACGCCTCCACCACCTTCCGGCCGGTGGCGCACAGCGGCACAAACACCAACCCCTTCCGGTCGCGTGCATGCTCCGCGTAAAGCCGCGTCAATTCCGGCAGATACGGCTCCAGCGCCGACGCGACCTGTTCCCTCGACCAGTCACCGCCAGCCGGCTTCTGCCCGCTCAGGTCAATCGCCACCGGCAGCGTCAGCGCCCGGATCGGACACAAGAACCCGTCGGCTATCGCCTGGGGTAGGGGATACTCGAACGCCAGACTTTCGAACACGCTCCCCAACTCCCGCATGTCCCCCCGGTCGGGAGTGGCCGTGACGCCCAGCACCCGCGCCCCCGGCCACTCCCTCAACACAGCCTGGTACGAATCCGAAAGCGCATGGTGTGCCTCGTCCACGATGATATGTGTCGGCTCCGGCAACGCCCGCCGCCGCTCCGGCGACAGTAACGTCTGCACACTGCCCACGACCACCCGCTCGAGACACCCCTCCGCATACTCATCCGCTTTCTCGATCGCGCACGCCAACCCTGTCGCCCGCCGGAGTTTATCCGCCGCCTGCCGGATCAACTCCTCCCGGTGCGCCAGGATCAGCACCCGCCCGCCCCGTGCCACCACATCGCGGGCGAGGGCCGAGAAAACTATCGTCTTCCCGGTCCCCGTCGGGAGCACGAGCAGCGTGCGCTGCACGCGCTCCCATTCCCGCGTCACAGCCAACCGTGCCGCATTCTGGTACCCCCGCAATTCCATCACTTTTTCCTCGTCTTCAATGTGGGAGGCGCACTCCGTGCGGCGATTCTCAGAACGGAATCCCATCAAACCTGCCCCCCGCTCCCGCATCCGACCTCTGACCTCCGCCCTCTGACTCCCCCTCGCTTACCCCTTGCCCCTTACCGCTTCCCTCATTCTCCGGTACCAGAAAATCCGTAATCTCGTTCGCCGTCCGCTCTTTCCCGTCCTTCTTCCCGGTGTACGTCCGGTGTCCGATCTCGCACCGCCCCGTCGCCCCGTCGAAATGCCCCCACCACCGTGGATCGATCTCGTTCCCATCCCCGCTCTTTCGGAACCCGCACGCCGTCGCCAACTTGACGATCTTCCACCCGAGCGCCTTGACCAGAGCAAACTGGCTCTGGACTTCGGACGATCCCTCGCCATCCAACGGCGAGCACAGGAACGTGATCACCGCCACGTTGCACGTGCCGAATTTTCCAAATTCCTTACGCTGCCGTTCTAATTTTGTGATCTGGAACACTGCCGGCCCTTCCGGCAACAACTCGAAACCGCTCTCAGGAACGTCCACCCGGTCATTCCACCCAAACCCATCATGTGTTGTGTCGCTCATTTCACTTTCCTCCCTTGATGGCCGTAACGGCCTTCTTCCAGTTCTCTGGTTTCATCAATCCGCCGATGTAGTCTCCCGGCAATGCAGTAGGCTCCACCGTGTCCGGAAGGTGCCCCTTGGCAACGTAGTAAGCCTTCAGCGCCTCCGGCGTGATCCCCTCCTTCCTCATAAACGAAGCCAACGGCTCGGTAATCCCCGCCAGCGCATCAACTCCCTCTCCCTTCAGGGGAGAGGGCAGGGGTGAGGGTCTCTTTGCTTTCTCCCCAGGTAGGGCGCGGGCCGCCGGACCCGCCGCCGTCTTTCCTTCTGGATTCAGACTTCTGGATTCTGGATTCCCGCTTTCCCCCCTCTCCCCCCAACTTCCCTGACGGTAAACCCGGCTTCCGCGGTTTTCTGCCGGTCCGGCAAAATTCTCACCTGTTTTTTAGGGGTTTTGGTACTTAATCTTACGTAATCGGTGCCAGGAGTATTAACAACAATTTGCCGGATCAAATCAGCTGCTTTGGTTACGGAGTCAATCTCCGGACTGCTAACCACAATCTGTATCGGGGAATTTGTTGAGCCGGTAATGGTCAGTGGAAGAACAGCTGCCTGTATTC
>JBAXWO010000655.1:0-2083 GCA_037128375.1 bacterium | reverse complement strand
CGACGGGCGATGTCTGGTTCTACGATCATCCTCTGCCCGAAGGGCGGAAGAACTACACAAAGACGTTGCCTATTCAGGCCGATGAGTTTCAGTCGTGCCTGGCATGGTGGAAGAAGCGGGAAGATGGCGAGCGCGCGTGGAAGTGGGACTTCAAGCATGACCATGAGGAGGGTCTGGCGAAGGCCAAACCCCATTGGGACAAGGCGGAGGATGCGCGGCAGAAGGCGGCGGACCTGAACCGGCGGGCAAAGGAACTGGCAACGCGAATTGCTGAGTTGCGAGAGGGCGGCAAGCCCGCCGATGTTATCGAGCGCGTGACGGCTGAACGCCAAGGCGCATTGGCCGAAGCCGCGGCGGCGGATCAGACGGCGAAAGAGGCCCAGGCGGCCGGCGATGCGTTGTACTGGCCGATCTTCAATCTGGACCGGAAGAACCCACGGGCGAAGGAAGATATTGCACACCTGCCGCCGGAGAAGATCGCCGCGAGTATCGCGGGGAAGGTCCGGCAGATGGAGGAGATTTTGGATCGGGTGCGGGGTCTTTTGGGGAAGAACGCTTGAGCACGAAACACACAAGTCTGCGATATGTGACGCCGGCGGGACCTGAGGCGGAGTTCCAGCCGGGGTCGCGCGGGCGTGTGCTGCTCAACCGGATGGGGATCACGGAAAAGAGCGAGTTGGATCAGGCGGAGTATGACGCGCTGCTCAAGGCCCAGGAACTGTTCCTGACACGTATTGGCCCCGAGACCCGCTTCACCGACGAACTTATCCGCGAGATGCATCGCGCATGGCTGGGAGACATTTTTGCCTGGGCCGGGGAATATCGAACCGTTGAACTTCAAAAAGGAACCTTTCGTTGGCCGCCTGCTTTCCGCGTGCCGCAGAATATGCAGGTTTTCGAGAACGAGGTCCTGAAACGGAACACACCCTGTCGGGCAGGAGAATTGCAGGATGTTGCCCGGCGCATTGCCGAGGTCCACGCGGAACTCCTGTTGATCCATCCCTTCCGCGACGGCAATGGGCGTGTGGCGCGTTGGTTGGCGGACTTGATGGCCCTGCAGGCTGGATTTCCTGCGCCCAAGTATGAGTTTGAGGGCAGAAAAAGAGCCGCACGAAACCAGGAGTATCTTGCGGCCGTCGTTCGCGGTTACGGCCAGGATTACGAGCCGCTGGCGGCCTTCTTCGGCGCGGCCATCGAGGCACGTTTGTCGGAGGGCCGCTGAAGTGCATGTGACGGCAAACGGGCACCCTCGAAGATGCTGGAATTGCGGGCATTCTCGCGCAACATACGGTCGCGAGCCCGTGCATTCTGCAAATAAACGTTGGACTGAAGTAACGTCACCATTTCCTGACCTCTATAAACCCTGCGCTTGCCTGTGCCGACATTATGCCTCAAATCGGACGGGCAAGACAACATTGAATGCGGGGTTGTTGCGATGAGTTCATGGCCAACAGTGAGGCTCGGGGAGGTGCTGCGGCAATACGACAAGTATATTGATGCGCCGGAGCCCCGTGAGTACAGGAAGCTCTCCGTTCGGCTGTACGGCAAAGGAGTTGCACTTGATGCACCGGCTGATGGCGCGACACTGAAGATGCAGCGTCATCAAATCGCCAAGGCAGGACAGATTGTACTCTCTGAGATCTGGGGAAAGAAAGGGGCCATTGGGTTCGTCCCGCCTGAAGGTGATGGCGCGCTCTGCACAAGCCATTTCTTCCTTTTCGATTGCCTCGCCCACAAAGCAGATCCCAGATGGTTACAAGCCATTTTTTCAGCGAATTATCTCGAAGACCAGTTGTGTGCTGAAGCTAAGGGCACAACGGGCTATGCGGCCGTACGCCCAAAGACACTCCTCGCCTGTAGCATTCCCCTCCCGCCCCTCTCCGAACAGCGGCGGATTGTGGGGCGGATCGAGGAGTTGGCCGGGGAGGTCGCGACGGCGCAGCGGTTGCGGTCGGAGGTGGAGGAAGGGGCGGAGGCGCTGGTGCTTAGTCTGCACGTCCAGCTATCCGGGGACCGGACGCGCAAGTTGGGCGACATTCTGAGTTTGGATGAGGATGTCGCACCGGTGACGGCCGTGGAATCT
>JBAXWO010000654.1:0-2085 GCA_037128375.1 bacterium | reverse complement strand
GGCGGCATTCGAAAGCGCAGTGCGGGAACAATGCGTGCGAGGCGGGGTGCGTGCTGAAGCCGGTCTGCGTCTTCCTCGAGGTATTCGGGATGGGAGTCTTTCGTTCACAGGCGCTACAAATCAGAGTCGGAATGTGATTGGCTCCTCTGGAGCCGCCTTGCCGGGAGGAGAGGGGAGCGTCATCGATGGTCTTGCTGCATTGCTGCAGAGTGTCTGCGGCGGCGCAGTTGTGATGTCATGGGGTTCGGGAGTATCAGGCGGCCTCGATGAAGACACTTCGCCGGAGAAATCCTTGGACTATTCGGTCGTTGGCAGTGCGAACTACAGACACCTATCTGAGGAGGAATTGCTCGGTCTACTGGCGGTTGGTGAGTACGGTAGAGCGGATGCGGATGTAGAGTCTGAGATTGTGAGGCGTGGCTCAGCTTCGTTGGTGACACTTGTTGGTCTGGCGCTTGAGAGGGAACTAAATTATAGACAGACTGTTGCACTCGCACATGTACTGGAGCGAGTGGAAAATCGATATACTGACCTTGCGATACGGTTCTCTACATCATATGCACTGGGCAAGACGTCGTGCTTCTCGCACGTTGATATTCTGTTCGCAAATCTCGATGTTGACGGGATGGTTGAGTACATCGATGTGAACGTCATCAAGTCCGACAGGGATCGACAGTGGAAGGATGGCGTTGGAGCCTTCGTGTCAGGCGCCGAAAGGAGGGGCTTGGCTGCTGATCTGCAAAGCAGATGGCTTAAGGTTTTGGGGTGTGAAGATATTGGAGTTGCTGCGAGGGCTCGCCTGATTGAAAAAGCTGAAAGGGCTTTACTCGCAGGAGGGAGCGATGCGGATCCTGCTGGTCAAATAGCGAAAAGCCTTGCGAGCCTGAAGAAGATAACAGCCGAAATGCCCGAAGAGATAAGGCAATGGAAGGCGAGGAAGGCGGAAGTTAAAGCTTTCTTTGGTGTCAGAGCGCAAAGAGACCTTGATTCGATTCTGAACCGCCGGGGGGCCGAGCGGGGCCCTCAAGCGTATAAATAATAGTGTTCGCGGCAGCGGGATCGGGGGCAGGTCGCAATAAGTAAGAAACAGCTTCCCCGTCCGGCGGGTCACGTACAAGTATCACCGGAACGACGACAGCTTCACAACGTTTGACGATCATGTGCATGTCGGCGTGTTCAAGGCGGACCTGGATGTGGATAGCGACAACACCGCCGACCATGCCGGCGGGGTCGAGGAGTCACCTTTGGAGGACGCCATCGAAGACGGTGCCACCAATCCGGTCTACCAGGCCGGGAAATACCTTGTGGTCGATGATTTCTACGAGGATTCGTCGAATACCGTGCCCGGTTATGCCGATTGGGCGCTTACGCCCGCCTGGCCCGTCCCCGTGAGCACGGTGTTTGCTGATGTGAAGTTGACCGTTCCCTCCCTGTTCGATGCCACCAGCCAGGTGACGTTCACCTATGACGGGTCGGCCACGGTTTCAGCGCCCGGCACGGTAGCGGGTGACGAGATGGTGCATTATCCGCCATTGCCCGCACACACCTTGCGCTTGTGGCGGCGTGCCCAGTCCTTCTCCCGCAACACCAACTCGGTCCTCAATGGGGGCGATTATATTCCACCCAATGTCGCCATTTCCAATGTCCTGCTCAGCCTGCCGGGTTCGGTTTCGCTCTACCTGGAAGGGGTCAATCCCAGTGCGGCGCTCGGGGCCAGCACGCTCAAAGTGCGCGTGGAGGGAAGCGGTGCGGTGTCCAACGGTGCGGCCTTGGACGAGGATTTGGTCAAATGCACGGTCATCAAGGCCGATGTGGATGTGGACACGGATAATGATGATGGCTATAATCGGCCAAAAGGCAATCGGGTTGAGGATGAGTTTGAGGATGTGAACAATACCCCCAAGCGGCCAGGCAAGATCATGACGGTGAATGACAACGATGATGATCGCGACGGCATCCCCGACTATGCGGATGGTTATGATCTGCTGGGCGGCGCGGTCGCGAATGACGACTCGGTCGCTGGCGAGCAGTTCGTGCCGGTGGTGTTCAATTTGCCCGAGCCGATCGATCTGAGCCAGGCGCGGG
>JBAXWO010000653.1:0-2087 GCA_037128375.1 bacterium | reverse complement strand
GACGAGGCCGAGGAACTCTGCGATCGCGTCGCCATCATCGACCGCGGCCGGATCCTCGTGGAGGGCCGGCCGCGTGACCTCGTCAGCGAATACGTGGGCAGCCAGGTCATCGAGAGCAGCCCGGTCTGCGAGGAACTCCGCCAGTTTGTGAACGCCCGCAAGCTGGACTTTGAGGATCTCGGCCACCGCCTGTTGATCTACTGCAAGAACGACGAGGAACTCTACCGCGAGATCACGCACCGGTATTGCCAGGACAACTGCATCCTCCGGATGGGCACACTGGAGGATGTCTTCCTCAAATTGACCGGAAGGGAGCTGCGCGAATGACCCCGGCCTCCTGGTCCCTCACCTGGCGTTGCCTGCGCGTGTGGAAGCGCGACTGGCTTGTGAACCGGCAATCGTGGCACATCAGTTTCCTGGTTCCGCTGCTGGAACCCATCCTCTACGTGGCCGCGTTCGGGGTCGGCTTCCGCGCCCTGATCCCGGAGGTGCAGTTCCTGGGGCAGACAGTCTCGTACGTGATGTTCATGGCGCCGGCCCTGATCGCCACCAGCATCATGTACAACGCCTTCTTCGAAAACACCTACTCCTCCTTCGTCAGGATGTACTACCAGAAGACGTATGACGCCATCATGGCGACGCCGCTGTCGGTGGAGGAGATCATCACGGGCGAAATCCTCTGGGGCGCCACCAAATCCCTGCTGGCGGCCACCGTCATGCTGGCGGTGCTGAGCCTGTTCGGCCTGATCCGCTACCCCGACAGCCTGGGGATCCTGCCGCTGGCGTTTCTCGGCGGACTGTGCTTCGGCTCGATCGGCATGGCCTTCACCGGTGTCGTCAAGAATATCGACATGTTCAACCTGCCGATCTTCCTACTGCTGACCCCCATGTTCCTCTTCAGCGGCACCTTCTTCCCGATCGACACGCTCCCGGGTTGGGCGCAAACCGCCGCCTGGACCCTGCCGTTGACGCATCTGGTGGCCCTGGCACGCGTCATGACGTTTGGCGTGCTGACCTGGCGCGACGCCCTGATATCCGGCGGCTATCTGCTGGTGCTCACCGCGATCTGCTTCCCGCTGGCCCTGATCGCCATGCGGCGGCGACTGATCAAATAGATATTGAACCCAGTAGCCTCCCACAGGATGCAGGCTGAAGGTTTCTAGACTGTAGACTGTTAGGGCAGTCCGTATTGCGCACGCAGTTCCTTGACCTCGATAGTCCGGCCGGCACGACTGTCAGCAAGCCCCTGCTCAATGACTTCCCGAATATATATTTCGTGAATCAAGTCGTCCCAAGTGGAGTTTTCCGGCATCTGATCCACCAGATGATGGGCATCTTGTTTCACGAGTGTTGCTGTCACGACACCAATCTATCCCGTTTCACCATGACGTTCAAATCATCTTGCATCCCTACGTGACTTTTGAGCCGCGGCGAGCGTGCGAGCCGTCTCGCTCCAAAAGCTGGTTCGGCGAGTTGTTATAGGTCTCTTGGTGTCAGGCCGGTCCGTCGTGCGATTCGGGCGAGCATGTGAGGACCAATTTCCTCGCCATCATGAAATGCAAAGACGAAATCTGGCCAGTCAGGCCGAGACAAGATTCGGTGAGATGTGCCTGCCTGACGCTTGATAGACCAGCCGATGCGCAACAAAGCCGCCAAAACAAGGCGAGCTTTGCGAGACGGCCAGTGACTCATGCCGGCACCGCAAACAGTTCATCCAGCTCCGGAACGGTTTCGCCATGCTCCATGCGGTCAGCAATGACGCGAAGAGCGATGGTCTCGGCCTTGGCCACGGCATCAGACCGGCTGTCACCATAGGCCATCACACCGGGCAAATCCGGGATTTCGGCAATCCAGCGACCGTCTGATTCTCTTTCGATTTCAATCTTCATGGTTGAAATATATCCTTCTCCCTTCGCCTTTTCAATCTTTTCAATGGCCGAACGTTCACCTTGAGTTTCGGCGCGTCAGCGACGTAAACTCCGAGGTGTGGTTGGCATGATTATAATCTCTTTTCCCGTTCATCCAAGAGGAACCGATCGACCTCGGCGGTTCCGAATATGGGGGAGGGCGGAGCGTGGATTGTTGAG
>JBAXWO010000652.1:0-2091 GCA_037128375.1 bacterium | reverse complement strand
CAACCGGCGCGGAACAACGATTCCATTCGATGACGACCGCCATGACCGCCTCTTGGCCATCTTCTCCGGCGGGACGCGAACCTCGATTTTCCAGTCGATTTCCGGCTCGTGTAGGGGGATCTTCAGCGCCTTGCGTCGCTGCCGCCCATAATTCCAGTACCCACGAACAGGGAGCGGGATCTCCTCACGCCCGCACAGAGCCACAAACCCGCCGCTGAACATCCCGAATTCCCTGGCAAGGTCCCGCACCGGTGTCACCCACACGCGCTCATAAAGCGCCACCCTCGTGGTCCGGATCACCACCGGTTGCGAGTTCTCATTCGCCTCACAGGCCCCAACACCGTGGTCCGATTTGCGCCGCATCTTCTGCTGCCGACAGTGACTCACCGGGTTTTATCCGGTCAGGCCTCCGCCGCCGTCAATAACGCTTCAGGCGCTTCCTTCGCGATCTGCAATAATCGCAAAGCCGCACCACTGGGGTGACGACGCCCGACTTCCCAGCTGGCCTCCGTCACAACCGGCACATTCAGCAACCGCGCGAATACGGCCTGACTGACCTTCATCTTGCGCCGAATGGCCCGGACTTCCTCTGGCATGATGCTTTCCACGCGCGACGGGAGGGCAACTGTGGTGGTCCGCATGGTAATTTTGCGCTGGCCGGCCACATGATCGCGCACGTCGGTCAACGCCTGAATCAGTTCATCGGCGTTCAGGTCAATGTCCTTCGTCTTCATCGCTCAAACTCCTTCTTGATCCCCTCGACCAACCCTCGTATGACCCGCCGCTTGTCCGGCGGCAAATCCTCAAACTCGCCTTTGGTGAAGACGTACAGCAGGAACACCGTCTCCGCCCTCACAAAAAGCAGATAGAGAACCCGCGCACCTCCGCGCTTGCCCCGTCCGGGCAGTGCCAGCCGCACCTTGCGCAGACCGCCCAGTCCGGGGATCACATCCCCAGCTTCCGGGTTCGCCGCCAACTCCGCTTGAAACTCCCGGTATTCCTCATCACTCAGCAGTTCCATAATCCGCCGCGTGAATACCGGATGCTCTGTGAATGTCATCATTGAACTACCTTACAATGTATCGTAGTTATCTCGCTTTGTCAACGTCCCAGCGACCTGTCAAACCTTTGCCACCAACAGCCGCAGCCGCTCCCCATCCTGCTCCGTCGCCGTACCCTCGGCCACCTTTTTCGCCAGGGCCGCGAGATTATCCTGCCACTTCGTCCGCCCGCCCTTCCCAGTCAGGACCCGTGGCATGGCATCTACCAGTGCCGACTTGAACTGTTCCCGATCCGGCCGGAAGTAATGCTGCAACACGACTTCCACAGTCGCATGCCCGGTCACACGTCGAACCAACTCCACCGGCACGCCGGCAGACAGCGCCAACGTGACGAACGTGGCACGTAGCGCATGCCAGTCGCGGACACTCGCAACCCGCTGCCCACGCGTGCGCTTCACCTGGGTCGTCGCACGGATTACCTTTTTGACACTTGGCGTCTGCACCCGCAGGAAGGACTTCCCGATCATTTCTTCAACCGCATGCAAATCATAGGAGACCGTGCATTTCGCGTGCCCGGTGGCCTTCACGATCTCTCGCAGGGAAGCCCCGGCGCAGTAACGCCGGAACACGTCCAGAACCCGATCCCGCCGTACCCCCTCCGGCAGTTTATCGTTGATAGCGGCCTCGCCCTCAGCCAACACGTCTGCCGCCGGCACCGGCTCCTGAACCGCAGACGACTTGTCGCCACCGAACGCCCGCGCCACGATCTTCTTGAACTGCCACGTCAGCCCATCCGGATTCCTCTCCAGGAGTTGCGCGGCCTCGGGGAATACCAACCCATCCCCGTTGTCCTTTCGGGCCTCCAGGACCGCCCGCAGGGGCTTGAAGATCGGGATCTCCACCTCTGCACCGGTTTTCGATGTCTTGACCGCCAGCATGCCTCCTGCCAGGTCCACCGAACTCCACGGCAGGCAGCACACGTCGCTCCGCCGCATGCCCGAACATGCCGCGGTAATAATCAGCGGGTACATGAACTCATCGTCACGCGCGGCAGCCAAAAGAGCCTTCAATTCCACATCCGTGAACGGCT
>JBAXWO010000651.1:0-2096 GCA_037128375.1 bacterium | reverse complement strand
CCCTGTAGGAGGAACCGCACATGAAAGTGTGAAAGAACTACTACTTGAAGCCAACTCCGGCAGGGTAACCGGCCGGGGGGAGGAAGGCTAGAGGAAACCGGTGGGCCGATGGACAAGAACCGCATATCAAGGCCGACGCGATGCGACGAAGGGGCACCACGCAACGAAGTCGCGGGTTCAGTCGCGGAGGTAAATGCGGCGGTCGTGCCGGGAAGCAACGCGTTCTTACCTGGGGAGACCCCGGCGGAGGAATCCGGCGGGGAGTCAGCAGAGGCCATAGTAGCGAGCAGCGAGCCGGGGGCTGAAAATGCCCGTAACTCGATCACCGGAAGACTCGATGTCGTGAAGGGCCGAACCGAACAGGAACCGTCCGACCGTGTGGAGGACATCGTAACCGCAGATGCCGGCAGGCAAGGGAGCGATGAGAGCCGCCACAGAGGGAAGCACAGGAGGTTCGAGAGCAGACCATGATGGAGCAAGTCCTAGCACCGGAGAACCTGAAGGAGGCTTGGCGACGAGTCAAGGCCAACGCAGGGGCACCCGGCATTGACGGGATGACCGTCGAAGCGTTTCCGGCATTTTGCCGGGAGCACTGGCCAAGGATACGCTCCGCGCTCATGGCGGGAACGTACCGTCCGGCGCCCGTGCGCCGGGTGTTCATTCCCAAACCCGACGGGACCCAACGTCCGTTGGGGGTGCCGACGGTGCTGGATCGCGTGATCCAGCATGTGTTGGCACAGGTGCTGACCCCGCTGTATGACAGCGGATTCAGTGACCACAGCTATGGTTTCCGCGAAGGTCGCAGCGCCCATCAGGCGGTGCGGCATGTGGAAGCCTGCTGGAAAGAGGGACGCCGCCATGCGGTGGACTGTGACCTCAAGTCGTTCTTCGACACCGTCAACCACGACCGGCTCATGGGCCAGTTGCGGGAGAAGATCCGGGACCGCAAGGTGCTGGGTCTGATCCGCCGCTACCTGCAAGCCGGGGTGGTGCTGCCCGACGGCACCCGCGAGGCTACGCCTCAAGGGGTGCCGCAGGGCGGGCCGTTGTCGCCCTTGTTGGCCAATATCACGCTCGACCCACTCGACAAGGAACTCGAACGCCGCGGGCATCGTTTTGCCCGTTACGCCGATGACTTCCTCGTCATGGTGAAAAGTGCGAAGGCGGCCGAACGGGCGATGGACAGCCTGACGCGATTCGTCGAGGTGCGACTGAAACTGGTAGTTAACCGGGCCAAGAGCAAAGCCGCGCCGCTCAAACAGTGTGCCTTTCTGGGCTTCCAGATCGGGGCCGTTGGGCGCGCGGTGTGGACGACCAAGGCCCACGCCCGCTTTAAACAGCGGGTGCGCGACATCACCAGCCGCAGCCGGGGACACAACGTGCAGGACGTCATTGACGAACTGCGCCGATTCGTCACCGGCTGGCTCCACTACTTCGGAATCAGCCACACCTATACGGCGTTGCTGGAACTGGACGAATGGGTACGGCGACGGGTGCGGCTCTACTACTGGAAACAATGGAAACGGCCCCGGACGCGCCGCCGCCATCTCCTCGCCTTGGGGATTCCCCGAGAAGAGGTGCACATGGCCACGCGTAGCCGGAAAGGGTACTGGCGGATGAGTAGCAACAGTATCGTCCAACGTGCCCTGACCAACCGCTGGTTGCACGAACAAGGCGTCCCCGACATGCGCACGTTATGGATTACTCTTCATTACGGGCCGAAAGCCCGTGTCTGACCTGACGGCCTCAGCCGTTGGGGAGGATTGTTCGGAACCGCCTGGTGCGGACCCGCATGCCAGGTGGTGTGGCAGCCGGGGCTGGCCCTTACCGGTCAGTCCCGGCGAGCCGATTGGGCGGCTTGTTCTGGTCTCTCGAACTGATCATGGATTCCAGGCACAAACCACATCGCGCATATCGTGATCCCCGCAAACAACGCGGACAATCCGCCGGCAATGTCTACCCATAGAGTCTGAACAGAAGGATCATTGCCCATCGGCAAGAGAAGGCACCAGCCAAGACACGGAGCCATTGTGTAGATTGCACGTGCCCACGGTCGCCAGAAGTAACTACCGACGGTCGCTACGATGGCCGCTGAT
>JBAXWO010000650.1:0-2100 GCA_037128375.1 bacterium | reverse complement strand
GTGTGCTTCCCGACGCCACTCTCCGCGGCATGCGGATGTTTCGGTCTCATGGCGGGACCGTCCTGGCCGTTGCCGGCCGGGATCTTTTGAGTGAGGCCTCTTCGCCCAGTTCGGTCGCCCCCTGCCGGGAGCGGCGCGCCGGACGTGGTGCGGACACGTCTGCAATCTTACTTCGCGTCGGCACCGTTACCACGGGGACGGCGCCAGCTTTTGGCTGGCCGTTGGCCCTGCGTTACGGGTCTGACCTCTTAACTCTCAGGTTGCGTTCGCTTTTGCAGTGTGGCGGCGTGCTTTTTCACGCTGCCCCATTGAGGAGGTTGACGGGCCTTGCCTGGTCCGCTCACTCCCCGCCGCCGTGTCGCCCTTGCGCGCCCTGCTCGCTTTGGGCGAACCGGGCCTTTTGGCGGGGGTTGTCCCGCCGGGAAACGCGACTGCGTTCTGGTCTGCACAGTAGCAACCATAACCCTCTGGGGTAACTGTGTCGGCGCACGGGTCGAAACGGCCCGTGGGCCTGACTCGGCTTGGACGCGGTTTCTGATCGCGCCTCGCCGCTCAGCTCCTGATTCGTGAAAAACCGGCCGGACACGACTCCGGCCAGAGGAGCTGGTGATATCTGCCTATCAAACCGCTAACGCGGCTTGAAGGGGACGGCGGCACCAGCTGCCACCGACCTTTCCCCGGTCGCCCGGGATTATCCCAGTCGTGCTCTCGGCGGGTTTTTCAGGCCGCCGCGCTTCGACTGTTCTATCAAGGAACGGGACAAACCTGTGATGCCGGTTCCGGAAGTGAAGGCTTTGTTCTGCACAACTTCTTCACTGCTCCCGCTGGTGAATAACTTGGGGATAATCCGGCTCACCGGTTATTCACCGGCGCGGACGCGCCGGAGTTGAATGTCGCAGGTTGAAAGTTGAAAGCCGACCCGGCGCAAGCGGGTTGTCCGTCTCTGGGCTTTCAACTTTCCAGCCCCTGCTCATCCAGCGGCAGGGCAGTCTGGTCATCGAGGGCACCCGGCCCTTCGCCGTGACCCAGCGGGTCCAGACCCTCAACGTCGCGGACTTCTGCAACGAGTGCGGCAACTGTGACACCTTCTGTCCCGCCGCCGGCGCCCCCTACAAGGACAAGCCCCGGTTCTGGATCGACGAGGAGGGCTACCGCGAGGCCAAGGGCGATGCCTTCCGGTTGGCGCGCACGCCCGCCGGTCGGGTCATCGAGGCCCGTCTGGCTGGCAAGCCCTACCACCTGGAGCTGGCCGGCGAGCTGGCCTGGTACCGCAGCGAGCAGGTCAGCGCGCGGTTCCGGACTGAAACCTGGGCCCTGGTGGACTGGACGGCCGCGACAGTGCTGCCCGAGGGGACCGTGGTGGACCTCTCCCCCTGCCTGACTCTGGCCGCCCTGCTGCACGCGGAGGCCGTACTGCCACCACTGCCCCAGCCGGTTGGGTAAAAATTTTTTTATCTCAGCATTTTTTTATTGACCTATAGGGTTTCTATTTTAAGATTTAAGCGTCAGCACCGGCTTTCCAGCAGTTGTGGTCCGTTTTTCGCAAGGTCCCAAATGGTAACGGTTTGCACACAAGGCCAGCGGCCGCACGGCCCGCTCCAAGCGCCCTCCGGCAAGGCGGTCGGGATTCTTCCGGCCTCATGGCAGGTGCATTTGGGTGGCTTTTCGGTGAAAATCGAGGAACAGCGGGCCTTTGCACAACGGACTGGCGCGGTTCTCACCAACTGCATCTCTGACCGTTTTCAACTCGGAGGGAGTTGAACACAGGCAACTCCCCAGTTCCCTCGTCAAAGACTTGCTGTACCGCTCTCCACCCCCCCCCCCCCCCACCCGAGGTCCAGGTTTTTCTGGCCACCTCAACCAAGGAGAACTTCATGAAGAAGCTCACCCTCACCGCCCTGGCCCTCGTTGCCATGGCCGCCGTCCCCGCCAGCGCCGCTGACTGGAGCGACACCTCCCTCGGCTACCGCACGGGCAGCAACTTCCAGGAACCGGCCAACCCCGAGTCCATGACCAAGCAGATCTTCAACCTGACCCATGTGTCCGGCTACAGCCTGGGCAGCAACTTCTTCAGCGTGGACATGCTGACCTCCAGCACCA
>JBAXWO010000065.1:0-9419 GCA_037128375.1 bacterium | reverse complement strand
CTCGTACAGCAGGCGCCGATACTGGCTGATCCGTTCAATCGTTTTCTCGGGAAGCTTCATATTTCAACATATATTATTTGTTTCACAGGTATGATGTAATAAGAAATCACTTGTGTGAAGCAATTCACAGAAATGTAGAACAGTCTCGAATAGGGGTCAATAGTATTTCTGAGCTTTTTTCAGGAAGCGGTAAATCGCCGCGCCCAGGTCGGCCCGGTTTACACGTCGCAGAGGGTTGCGCGGTGGTCCAGAAAGGATGCAAAAGGATGCAAGCGCTTGACAGGTGGGGAGGATTGTGGTCATCTTCCCGTCATTCTGATCTTTAAAAACCTGAGTTCGTGCTGAAGGTGCAAACGGAAGTCCGTGAGAATCGGACGCGGTCGCGCCGCTGTAATCGGCTACGAAACCGGAGATGTCACTGTTTATGGGTGATCCGCAGGCTGCGGGTTGCGATGGACGGGAAGACCCGGGAGTAGGTTTGAAGCCGTAAGCCAGAAGACGTGTCCTTCAGTGCTCTTACGCTCCTTCGCAGACTTGGGGAGAGTGGGCGCCGTTGAATCACAGTGCATTCGAAAGGCCTTCATACTCCAACCGTGGAGCGTGAAGGCCTTTTTATTTTGACCGGGGAAGAGGGTTAAGCATGCATATCATGGAAGGTTTCCTGCCGATCGCGCACGCGGCGGGGTGGTGGGCGGTATCCTTGCCGTTTCTGGTGGGGGGCGTACGCTCGCTCAAGCGCATCGTGAAGGAAAAACCTTCGGCACGGCTGCTGCTCGGTGCGGCGGGTGCGTTTGTGTTTGTCCTGTCCGCGCTGAAACTGCCGTCGGTCACGGGGAGCTGTTCCCATCCCACGGGCACCGGACTGGGCGCGATCCTTTTCGGCCCCTCGGTGATGTCGGTGCTCGGCGCGATCGTGCTGCTGTTTCAGGCGCTCCTGCTGGCGCATGGCGGGTTGACGACCCTGGGCGCGAATACGTTCTCGATGGCCATTGCCGGGCCGTGGATTTCCTATGCGATCTGGCGCGGGGCGCGGGGCGCAAGGTTGCCGCGGGAAAGCGCGGTGTTCCTGGCCGCCGCCCTGGGCGACCTGGCGACCTACACCGTGACTTCCCTCCAGTTGGCTTTCGCATTCCCGGATCCCGCGGGCGGGTTCATGGGGTCATTGATGAAATTCATGGCCATATTCTCGGTCACGCAAATCCCCCTGGCCCTGGCGGAAGGATTCCTCACCGTGCTCATCATGCGGGCGCTCGCGGTTTATGCGCCGGGCGATCTGTTGACGTTGCGCCGCACGAAGGAAGGCAAGGTGGCGCCATGAAGAAGTCCACTTGGCTGATGATGGCGGCGGTCGCCGCGTTGGCGGTCGTGCCGCTCTTTATCCATGCCCCCGTGAAAAACGAGGAGGCCTTCACCGGTGCGGACGGGCAAGCGGAGGCGCTGATCGGCACGATACAGCCGGGTTACAAGGTATGGTTTACACCCCTGTTCGAGCCCCCCAGCGGCGAAATCGAGAGCCTGTTGTTTTCGCTTCAGGCGGCGCTGGGCGCGGGCGTGATTGGGTTCTACTTCGGCCGTGCAAGCGGCCGGAAGCAGGCAGGAAAGGCGGTATGACCGGCCCATGCACCTGATCGATTGTATGGCTCACGCGAATCACTGGCGCAAGCGGCATCCGGGCGAGAAAGCGGCTTTGGCGCTCGGGTTGCTGTTGCTGGCCCTGATCCTCCCCTGGCCCGGATCGGTGGCGGCCCTGGCGGTGGCGGTCGCGGCCACACTGGCGGGCGCGCGAATCCCCTGGCGGATCTGGATCCGGGTCATGGCGGTCCCGCTGCTGTTCCTGTTGCCGAGCGCCGCCTTGCTCGCGGTCGGAGTCGAGCCCGCGTCGGCCGGTTTCCGGCTGGCCTTCCATCCGGAACGGCTGGAGGCGTGCGGCCTCATTGTCTTGCGCGCGCTCTCCGCCACGGCCTGCCTGAACCTGCTGGCGCTCACCACGCCGGCCCACGAGTGGGTGCCGCTCCTGCGTTACTGGCGCGTTCCGGAAGTGGTGCTGGATACCATGCTTCTGGTTTATCGCATGTTCTTCCTCCTGGTGGAGCGCATGAGCGTGATGCGCACCGCCCAGGCGGCGCGGCTGGGTTATGGCAACCGCCGGAATGCCATGCGCTCGTACGGGCTGCTGGGGGCCGGCTTGCTGATTCGCGCCATGGACCGCGCGGCCCGGATGGAGACCTGTCTCGCGGCGCGCGGCTACACGGGCGAAATGCGCGTGCTGCCCTGCGTGAGCCAGCCCTCACGCCGTTTCGCCGCCTTGACCGTTCTGGCGTGGACCGTCGTGCTACTGGCCGGAATAACAGGCAGGTGGTGGATGGGAGGTGGCGGGTGACCCATATCGTTCTGGAAGCCGATGGGCTCGGCTATGACTATCCCTGCGGCAAAGCGGGGTTGAGGGGATTGTCGCTGCATGTTGAGCGGCGCCGTAAACTGGCGATCGTCGGCCCCAATGGATCGGGCAAGAGTACGCTGCTTCTCTGCCTGAACGGCGCGCTGCGCCCGCAGCGGGGCGCGATTCGCCTGGACGGAACCGCCACCTCCTTCGATCAAGGCGCGTTGCTCGATTGGCGTCGCCGGGTCGGGTTGGTTTTTCAGGAGCCGGACGATCAGGTGGTCGCACCGAGCGTGGTTCAGGATGTGGCGTTCGGGCCGCTGAATCTGGGCCTTCCCGCCCCTGCCGCCCGCGACCAGGCAATGGGATCACTGGCGGGCTTGGGCATTGAGTGCCTGGCGGATTCCGGCACGCATGAGTTGAGCCACGGTCAGAAGAAACTGGTCGCCCTGGCGGGGGTCCTCGCCATGCGGCCGGACGTCATTCTGCTGGACGAACCGACGGCCGGGCTCGACCCCGCAGGACGAAAGCGACTGATGGGTGTTCTGGACCGCCTCCATGCCGGCGGCGCCACCATCGTCATGGCGACGCATGATATGGACCTGGCGTATGCGTGGGCCGATCGTGTGGCGATCCTGAAGGACGGAATGACGCTGATGGAAGGCGAAACGCAAGCCGTGTTCGAGGACGAGGCGGTGCTGGAAGCCGCGGGTCTGGAAAGGCCTTCTATTCCCGCCATCATGGACCGGCTGCGACACCACGGTCTGCTCCGTCCAGACGCCGATATCCGATCCGTGTCGGATCTGCTAGCCGCCCTGCCTCCCCCCTCTCGCCAACCACCCAACCCCTCCCACCTCCCACCTCCCACCTCCCCCCTACCCAGCCCCTCCCACCTATCACCTTCCGCCTCCCCCCTTCCGTCCGCCATCCTTCTCATCGCCTTCGGGACGAGTGTGCCGGAAGACGAAGTGGCCTACCGGGAGATCGAGCGCCTGTGCCGCCTGCGTTTCCCCCTGGATGAGGTCCGCTGGGCGTTCACCTCGAAGATGATCCGCAAGAAACTCGCGGCTGCCGGCCGCCGGCTCGATTCGCCTGCGGAAGCGCTGACACGACTGGCCAATGAGGGGTTCGTGCATGTCGCCGTGCAGTCGCTGCATGTCATCCGCGGACAGGAATATGACGAGATGACCGCGGAAATCGACAGTGTCCAGCTTGAGCACGGCAGCCTTCGCAGTGTCAGGATCGGGCTCCCGCTGCTCTCGTCGGCCGTGGACATCGAGCGGGTGGCGCGGATCATGGTCAAGGGTATGGTTCCGGCCGGTCGCCGGTCGGATGAGGCGGTGGTCTGGATGGGGCACGGTTCGCGCCATCACGTTGAAGATGGCAAGTATTTCACGCTGGCAGAAGCCCTCCGGCAGCACGACCCGCGCACCTTCCTCGCCACCGTCGAGGGGCATCTCACGGTGGAGAGTCTGTTGGCGGATATCCGGAAAAGCGGGATCAGGAAGGCATGGCTTCTGCCGTTCATGGCGGTGGCTGGCGATCATGCGCGCAACGATCTGGCGGGGGACGACGGGGATTCCTGGAAATCCATGCTGGAAGCCGCGGGCATTGAGGGCGTGCCCGTCCTGAAAGGCATAGCCGAGCATGCGGCCCTGGTCGAGGTCTGGATGGATCACCTTGCGGCCGCATGGGGAGTGACGGAGTAACGGATGGCGAGCATTGACCATAGCCAGGGGATTGTCCACGGGGGGGATGCGAAGGCCGTCGCCAGTGATCTTGGCGTGCAGGCGGCGGGATCGCCCCGGCTGGACTTCAGCGTCAACGTGAATCCATTTGGGGCGCCTCCATGGGTAAAGGGCATTCTCGCCCGTTCGGAAGGACTGGTCGAGCGCTACCCCGAGCCCCGGGCGACCACGCTGTCGGCGACGCTCGCCCAGGCCCACGGCGTGGAATCCGACGCGGTGGTTGTGGGTAACGGATCGACCGAAATCCTCTCCTGGATTGTGCAGGCCCTACGGCCCGCGCATCCGGCCTGGGTCATTCCCACCTACGCGGGATACAGCGAAGTTTGCGCGGCGGCGGGTCTGCGCGGCGCGGCCATCCCGGCAGCCTCGTCCCGTCATGCGTTTCGGCTGGACTGGGATCTCCTGCGGAAGGGAGACGCGGATCTTCTCTTTCTGGCTTCTCCCAACAACCCGACGGGCGCCGTGCTGGACGCCGGGGCGATTCTGGCGGCGATCAAGGCAGATGCGCGCCGGACCGTGGTGCTGGACGAGTCGTTTCTTGATTTTCTGCCGGACGCCGGTCGCCGCACCCTCATCCGGCCCGACATGCCGCCGAATCTGATCGTCATCAAGTCCCTGACCAAGTTCTTCGCCATCCCGGGTCTGCGCCTGGGCATGGCCTGCTCGGCGCCGGAGACCCTTCGCCGGATCGAGGCGGCGCGGTTGCCCTGGAGCGTGAACGGGCTCGCGCAGGCCGTCGGCGTCCGTCTTTATGCGGACCGGGACTACCTCCAGCGCTCGCGCGAAACGCTGCCCCGCTGGCGGGAAACCTTTGCCGCGCAGTTGGCGGAGTTGCCCGGGTTGACCGTCCACCCTTCCGAGGCCCCGTTCCTGCTGTGCCGCCTGGCGGCGCCCTGGACGGCTTCCCGCCTGCAAGCCGAACTGCTGCGGCAGGGCATTTTGATCCGCTCATGCCGGAACTTCGAAGGACTGGGCGAGGAATACTGCCGCCTCGCGGTGCGTCCGCCCGGGGAGCAGGAGGACTTGATGGCCGTGTTGCGCCCGTTGCTGCTCGGTCACGGTCCGGCGACAACCCTTCGCCGCAAACCGGCGATCATGGTGGTCGGGACCACCTCCCATGCGGGGAAATCGGTGGTGGCGGCGGGGCTCTGCCGCCTGTTCGCACGGCGCGCGTGGCGTGTGGCGCCGTTCAAGGCGCAAAACATGGCGCTGAATTCGTTCGTCACGGCCGACGGCGGCGAGATGGGGCGGGCGCAGGTGACGCAAGCCCGTGCCGCGCGGGTCGAGCCCCACACGGACATGAACCCCGTGCTGCTCAAGCCGACCGGCGAGAACGGGTCCCAGGTTATCGTCAACGGGCGGGCCATCGGCACCCTGAATGCCCGGGAGTACTATGGCCGCAAGGCGGAACTGAGGGAAACCGCGCATGCCGCCTATGACCGGCTCCGGGACCGCTTCGACCTGATCATCCTCGAAGGGGCCGGGAGTCCGGCGGAGATCAACCTGCGCGAGGAGGACTTCGTCAACCTCAACATGGCGGAGTATGCCGGAGCGCGGGCGCTGCTGGTGGCCGACATCGATCGCGGAGGGGTCTTCGCCTCCATCTTCGGTACGGTGGCGTTGTTGACCCCGTCCCAGCGCAGGCTGATCGGCGGGGTGCTGATCAATAAATTCCGCGGCGACGCAAGCCTGCTGACCTCCGGCATCCGCGAGATCGAGACCCTGACCGGCATCCCGGTCCTCGGGGTGCTGCCGTACCTCGCCGACCTGCAGATCGAGGAGGAGGACTCGCTAGGCCTGGACGGGCGCGGCGCCCGGCTGGCGGCGGTGCTGGATATCGTCGTCGTCCGGCTGCCCCGGATCAGCAACTACACGGACTACCTGGCGCTGGAGCGGTGGGACGGGGTCCGTGTCCGTTATGTGACCGACCCGCGTGAACTGCACGGGGCGGACCTGATCATCCTGCCGGGAAGCAAGAACACACGCGGCGACTTGCAGTTCCTCCACAGCAGCGGATTCACGTCGCGCATCCGGGCCCTGCACGGGAAGGGGACCCCGGTGTTTGGCCTTTGCGGGGGGTATCAAATGCTGGGGCGCACGGTGGCGGACCCGCATGGGGTCGAGGGCGAGCCGGGCGAATCCGAGGGGCTTGGCCTGCTGCCGGGCGCGACGGTGCTGGAGCAGGAGAAGGAGTTGGCCCAGGTCGCCGGGACGACGGCGGCGGGCTGCCTGTTTGCCGAGCCGGGAACGCCTTTCCGCGGCTACGAGATTCATGCCGGATGCACGACGGAACCCGCCGGCACGTCCGGCCCCCTGCGCATGCACGAACGGCGCGGAGTGGCCTGCGACGAGTCCGTCGGGGCCGCGGCGGACGGCGGCGGGACGTATGTTTTCGGGTCCTATGTGCATGGGCTCTTCGATGCGGAACCCGTGACGCGGCAACTTGTGCGGTGGTTGTGCAGGCGTAAGGGAGTGGACCCGGAGCGGTTGGATCGCGAGGCGGCGCCGGATGCCGATGCCGCATTCGACCGTGTGGCCGACATGCTCGAGGCGCACATGGATGTACGGCGTCTGGAGGAGTGGATTCATGACCGTCCCGTCGCGGGACATGGGCGGTTGGAGCAGCAGTCTTGATTAGTCTGGTAATAACGCAGGTTTGAGGACCCTTATATGGAACCGATTCAAAGATCAGGAAAGACGCAAGGGAAACTCTACGGCGTGGGCCTGGGGCCCGGCGATCCGCAACTATTGACGCTGCAAGCCGTCCGGGTGCTCCGCGAGGTGGAGGTGATCTTCCATGTGGTGGGGCCCCGCAGCGAAAGCAGCGTGTCCGGCCACATCGTGGACTCGGTGGAAGGCTGCCGCGCCGAACGCGTGGAACTGCTGTTCTCAATGGCCGCGGACCAGAGCAAGCGAACGGCCGATTGGGAGCGGAACGCGGACCGCGTGGTGCGGGAATTGAGCGCCGGCCGTAACAGCGCCTTTGTGACCATCGGTGATCCGCTGCTCTACAGCACCTACACCTACCTGCTGCGCGAGGTGCGGAAGCGGTTGCCCGCCCTGGACGTGACCACCGTTCCCGGCATCACCGCCTTCCAGGCGGCCGCGGCACGCGCCAACCTGCCGCTCGTTGAGGACGACGAAGTCCTGACGGTCGTTCCGGCGTGGAAGGAGGAACTGGCGACGCAGCAGGCGACCGGTCGTCCCGGCACCACCGTTTTCCTCAAGACCTACCGGCATCGGAACCGCATCATCGAGCAGGTCCAGGCCGGGGGCCGACCCTCGACGGTGCTATACGCCGCCCGTGTCGGCCTCGAGGCGGAGCGGATCGTTGTCGGGGTGGATGAAGCGAAGGCGCTTCCCGACGAGTATCTCTCCCTGTTGATCGTCAAGACCCCCCCCGCCTCTTCCGCTCTCCCACCTCCCACCTCCCACCTAACACCCAGCACCTCCCACCTCCCACCTCCCACCTCCTCCCTCCCTCCTTCCCCTCAATGGAATCTCTCCCCGGAAGCGATCGAACAGGAAAGTTTCCGACGGATCGAAGCCGAGGTGGGGCCGCACCCGTTCAAGCCCGCCGAATGGCGGGTCGTCAGGCGGTTGATTCACACCTCCGCGAACTTTGGCCTCGTGCCGTATATTCGCTTTCAGGGGGATCCGGTGGCGGCGGGACTGGCTGCGTTGCGGGCCGGCGCGTTGATCTATTGCGATTCGCAGATGATCCGCAACGGGCTGTCGTTGGCCCGTTTGCAGAAGATCAATCCCGCGTACAGCGCCGCGCGTGTGGTGTGCCGCGTGGACGATCCGGCGGTGGCCGAGGAGGCGCGGCGGCGCGGCCAGACACGGGCGCTGGTCGCGGTGGAGCGATCCAGGCCGCTCCTGGACGGGGCGATCATCCTCATCGGCAACGCCCCGCTGGCGCTGGCCTCGATTGCGCGGTTGATCGAGACCGACAACCTGCGGCCCGCCCTGGTCATCGGGATGCCGGTGGGCTTTGTGAACGTGATTGAATCCAAAGAGATGCTCATGCGCCTGGAGACGCCCCAGATTGTGCTGGAAGGCCGGATGGGCGGCAGTCCGCTCGCGGTGGCGGCGCTCCACGCCATTACGGAGAGCGCGGAAACGGGGCAGGATGCGTAACGCCAACGAGTGTTCGATGACGCCGATTTCTTACGATGCGAGTCCTGAGACCCGGGCATTCTGGGGCGGGTGTCTGCCGCACTGGGATGTTCGGGGACGGCCCATCTTCCTGACGTTACACGTTCAGGGCGCCATTCCGCAGCAAGCCGCAGAGCGCATAAGGGAACAGGCTGGCGTGCTGGAGAACCGACCTCGGGCCGAGGTCGGCTACAGAAGCCCGCGTCGGCCCGACGCGGGTGGGGAAAACTATGGCTACAGTAGCCCGCGTCGGCCCGACGCGGGTCTTGGAACCGCCGCCGTTACCCGGGACACCGAATATGCCCGTCGCCTGAAACTGGTCTTTCGAAACATGGAAAAATGGCTGGATCGCGCCGATCAGGCTCCCGTGCTGACCGATGACCGCGTGAGCGCCATGCTTCGCGATGCGGTCGAGGAACGAGAGCGCCGCGGTTGGTGGCGCCTACTGCATTGGGTGGTGATGCCGAGTCATGTGCATATTCTGTACGTGGGAGGGACGAAGGGCATGAAGCCGCTCATGGAGGATTTCAAAAGGTGGACGGGTCGTCAGGCGGCAGAGATTCTCGGGTGGGGAGGTCGGCGGTTCTGGCAGGAGGAATGGTTTGACCATTGGTCGCGCAGTGGAGCTGAAACTGATCGTATGGCATCCTACATACGGAACAATCCTGTGCAAGCTGGGTTGCTTCCCTCATCCGATACGTGGCGGCATGGGTCATGGACAGCCAGGAGTTCGTCGGTGTGAAGGCAACCTCGGGAACATTGCGTTCAGGATATACCACCGGCGCTTGTGCGGCGGCGGCAGCGCGCGCCGCGTGGGAATTTTTGCGGGAAGAGGGCGGGGAAAGCGATGGCTACAGTAGCCCGCGTCGGCCCGACGCGGGTGGGGACGGCGACGCCGCAGTGGCGGACCGACCTCGGGCCGAGGTCGGCTACAGTTCGGGCGCGGGTGGGGAAAGCGATGGCTACAGTAGCCCGCGTCGGCCCGACGCGGGTGGGGCTGGTGACGCCGCAGTGAAGAACCGACCTCGGGCCGAGGTCGGCTACAGTTCTTGCGCGGGTGGGGACGGTGATGCTGTATTGAAGAACCGACCTCGGGCCGAGGTCGGCTACAGTTCTTGCGCGGGTGGGGACGG
>JBAXWO010000649.1:0-2103 GCA_037128375.1 bacterium | reverse complement strand
GATCTCGGCGAACTCGTCCATGATCCGCTCGAACTCCGGCTCCAGGCAGATATTCAGAAAGTTCTCGTAGCCGAACACCAGCATCGGCCACATGAACATGGTGTTGTAGAAATACGCGTTCACGCTCGACCCCGCTGGCGCGCGGTCGCCCCATTCGGCGGGGTAAAGCTTCCGGTAGCGCTGATAGATGATCTCCTCGGAGCTGTAATCGCCGTCCACCACGACTTGCCAGCCGGTGAAATCCGCCTGCTTGAGCGGGCTGAACTTCAGCATATCATCCAGACTCGTGAACCGGTGCGCGGCGACATCCTGCTGCCAATAGTCGCGATAGGAGTCGCCCCAGCGGCCATGGCCCTGATCCGCCTGCGCCTCCGGGCGCGGCTTCGGTGCGTCCGTTTCCGGGACGTCCAGCCGCAACTGGGGATACAGCTCCCGCATCTTGAGGCGGCAGAGGCGCGGGTGGTCGTAGTAATCAATACCCGTCAGCCGGGTCTCCGCGTCGGGACAGGTCCAATGCTCCCAATGCGTGATCCGCTTCGGTCCCTGCCCCATGTAACTGAGATAAACTTCATCCGCCTTGTTGGTCTTATTCATATTGCGCTTTCCTTTTTCAAACCCGGATTTCTCTCAATGATGGAATCGATTCAGATGCGCCTGGCCGCGTCACGCAGATGGCGGCAGCGCGGCACCCAAGCGCCAAAGCCTTGGCCGGCTCGCCGCACCGCATGAATTCAGCGAGGAAATATCCGATGAACGTATCTCCGGCTGCGGTTGTGTCGACAGCCTGCACGTTTATACCTGGATGATGAATAATCCCAGTGGAGTCCATGAACACCGCGCCTTCCCGTCCCATTGTCAGAACCGTGGCGGCATGAGGAAATCTGGCTGTCATGGCTGCGCGCACGCTCTCCGGCGTATTCCGGCCTGTTAGACCTTCGGCCTCTGTCTCGTTGAGAATAAAAAGGTCTACATCCTGCAATGGGTAGTCATTGACCGCCGGTGACATTGGCGCCGGATTCAGCGCTACTTTCAAGCCGTTTCGCTTCCCAGCCCGAATGGCCTCGGCCACCGAGCTGGTCTCGTTTTGAACGAGCAGGAAATCCCCTCTGGAACATGACGACAATGCCTGCTCCACATCTTTTGCGCTGACCGATGAATTCGCCCCACTATGGAGCACAATTGCATTTTCCCCGGTTGGAACAACCTGAATGATGGCATGGCCCGTCGGAATATCTGCCACCTTGAGATGCGTGATGTCGACTCCTTCGTTCTTCAAACGCTCGCGCAGCCAGACAGCGTCCCGGCCCACTGTTCCGGCGTGCCGGGTGGGAGCGCCGGCCCGGACCAGCGCAATCGACTGGTTGAATCCCTTGCCGCCGGCAAAGACGCCATATCGCATACTGGCCAGCGTCTCGCCAGGGCGCACAAAATGGTCCACCATGTAAACATGGTCAATATTGACTGAACCAATGTTCAGAATATGCATCTTCGTTAAACCAATTTGTCCATGATCCACTCGAAATCCAATTCAAGGCAGATGATTTCATTCATTGCGAACCTCGACCGTGTCTGTCCGCAGCGCTTTCGCATAACCGGGCTGGCCGCCGCCGACATGGATGCGGTAGGCGCCCGGATCAAGAAAGGGGACGCCGTCATCCCGGTAGTGGCGGAACTGGTCGGCGTGAACCTCGAAGACCACCTCGGTCTGCCCGCCGGACGCCAGATGGATTCGCCGGACGCCTTCCAGGTGCAGTTTCGGAGCCGGCACGGACGGCGCCAAAGGTTCGATGTAGAGCTGGACCACCTCGTCGCCGGCACAGTCGCCGGTGTTGCGCACGGTGGCGCGCACCGTCAGCCGATCGCCGGCCCCGAGGGTCTGCTGCGACAGGGTCAGCGCCTCATAGGCAAAGGTGGTGTAGCTCAATCCGTAGCCGAAGGGGTAGAGCGGCGTCTTTTCCGCGTACCGGTAGGTGCGCCCGGCCATGGCGTAGGAGTGGAAGTGCGGCAGGTCCTCCTTGGAACGTGGGAAGGTCACGGGGAGCCTCCCCGCGGGATTGTAGTTGCCGAACAGCACATCCGCCACGGCCTTGCCGCCCGCCTCGC
>JBAXWO010000648.1:0-2105 GCA_037128375.1 bacterium | reverse complement strand
GTGCGGGATCTCCCGAAGCACTTGGCAAAAGAATGGGCTGATAGCCCTTGGCAAACAGCAGTAGCCGATTACTTAGCTTTGAGCATCGACAAAATCGCCGACTACGACAGCGCGTTCTGCACCTGGCATATCAACAGACAAACCATCGGCCACACGTTCGCTCGTTATGCACTGCCGATGACGAGCGATTATGCAGAATGCAATCCGATCGGAGCAGTCACGGGCGGATTCACGAGTGCAGTGACGTGGGCGGCGATGGTCATCGATCATTTAATGCGTGCTTCCGGTGCAAGTGCCAAAGTCTGTTTTGGGTCAGCTTCGGATCTAAGGCGGGAGAAGTACGACATCGTCCTCGGTGACCCTCCATATTATGACTCGATTCCCTACGCTGACATTAGCGACTTCTTTTACATCTGGCTTCGCCGGTCGGTTGGTGAACGGTTTCGTGACGCGTTCTCCACTACGGTTGTTGATCGATCGCGTGAAATCACTCAGCACGCGGGGCGATTGGATGGCGACAACACTCGTGCGAAGCAAGTTTACGAGGACGGCATGGCCGAATCATTTGTGCGGTGCGCCGAGCAACTAACGGATGATGGCCGGATGGTGATCGTGTTCGCTCATAAGCAGCCTGATGCCTGGGAGACCCTGGCTGCATCAATTATCCGTGCAGGGTTTACAGTTGATGCCAGTTGGCCAATCCAAACGGAAATGCCTAACAAAACGGCTGGCGGTGCTCGTCTGGCCTCTTCCATCTGGCTTGTCTGCAAGAAGCGCCCAGTTACGGCGAAGCCCGGCTGGGACAACCAGGTCCTGGATGACATGCGCATAAACATCCGGGCGATGCTGCGGGAGTTCTGGGATGCGGGCATCCGCGGGCCGGACTTTGCCGGGGCGGCCACCGGCCCGGCGATGGAGGCGTACAGCAAGCATCCGGTCGTAAAGAAGGCGAACGAGCCCGGACCGATGACGGTCAGCGAGTTTCTGACACATGTCCGCCGGATCGTGGTCGACTTCGTGGTCGGCCGCGTCCTCTCCGGCGACAAGGATGGCGATGCCGACATGGCCGCCGCCGACCGGCTGGACGAGGTGACTGCCTACTATCTCCTCCACCGCCATGACTTCGGCATGGACGAGGCCCCGGCGGGTGCGTGCATTCTCTACGCCATCTCCTGCGGCATCTCGGATAAGGAACTGGCCGGGACATGGGACCTGATCGGCTTCACCAAGGGCAAGGGCAAAGATGACGAGGATGAGGAAGCCGACGCCGATGCGGAGTCCGATGCCGAGACAGACGATGATTCCGGCAGCAAGGTGAAGCTCAAGACGTGGGCGCAGCGCAAGGGCAAGTCGCTCGGATACGAGGCCCCCGGCGGGAAGCCCATTCCGCTGATCGACCGCGTGCATTGTCTGATGCATCTCTGGAAGGCAGGCGACCTGTCGAAGGTGGATGGGTATCTGGACAGCAACGGGCTACGGCGGCATGAGTTGTTCAAGCGGCTTCTACAGTCGCTCATCGAACTCTCCCCGCACGGAAGCGAGGAGCGGTCGCTCATGGAGTCCATCAGCAATCACGTTGGCGCGCGCGGAGCGTTGAAGGATGACCAGATGACCATGCCGCTCGCCACGGAGAATACGGAGGAAGGATGAAGAAGCAAAAGAGCGAACTCGGCCCGGGCAATTACCTCGGGTTGGTATCGGATATTTCCGCTCTTCTGGAACAGGCGCGGCGAACGGCTGTCCGGGCGGTCAACAGCGTACTCACGGCCGCCTATTGGGAGATTGGCCGCCGGATTGTGGAGTTCGAACAGGGAGGGAAAGCAAACTCGGAGTATGGAGAGAAACTTCTGGAACGCCTCTCTGCCGATTTGACGTCTCGTCATGGGCGCGGCTTTTCCCGCACCAATGTTTCTCAGATGAGGGCATTCTATGCCGGATGGGAGATTGTTCAGACACCGTCTGAACAATTCGAGGCGCGGGCGAAATGCCAGACATTGTCAGGCGAATCGTCTCCGGCAATATCCCCGACGGTGCCGGGAAAATCCGAGATTTGGCTGACGTTGTCTGCCAAATCGTATTCGGGCGTGTTTTCCCTGTCCTGGTCC
>JBAXWO010000647.1:0-2111 GCA_037128375.1 bacterium | reverse complement strand
TGGCGGGGAATCCATCCGCATTGAAGATTTCCACGGGGTTTGTCGCAGGCGTCCCGCAGGTCATGATCTTGAGCCGATCAATTTCCGTTGACTGGATGGCTTCCTTCTCCCCGGAGCGGGAGAGGAGGAAATCTGACAGGCCGGGAGTCTTTTTCGCTCCAAAAAAATCATGAATTTTCGGTGCCGACAGATGAGCGTCCACCAGAAGCACCTTCCTGCCGGCCGTGGTCGCCAGGGCATGGGCCATTGTTGCGGCGGAAGTGGTTTTGCCTTCCTGCGGACGGCAACTGGTCACCAGGATGGTCTTTACCGGCCTGCCGCAGGCCGTGCTGTGCAGATCCCCCTCAAGGGATGAGAGTGAGGACTGGTTTTCGCTGATAATCCGATTCAGTTCTGAAGACAGCATGGCAATCTCTTTCTCTTGGGCGCACAATTAGACAGCCGGCCAAGCGTTACCTGCGATCCTCCGAACCGCAGAATAGCCTCCGGGCAGGGTTACAAGGCGGGGTAGATATGTCAATTCCGAAATGCGTCTCCTGGCAACCCGGCAGCGCAGATCGACTCCTCACTCTGCCCGAGCCCGCGGCGGGCCGCCACGGGCTACATGGGGCCTAGCTCGGACAGGTTTGCGCCTATTCGGTTCGCAACCCTCCTCCCTTCGTGCTATCGCCCAGGGCGATATCCAGGGCGATCAGGGTGTAGGCCGTGACCAGGACGGGGTCGTTTTCCAGCCAACGGTTGTTGGCGTTGACCCAGTACCCCTCGCCGCTGCCGTCGGTTTCGACCTTTTGCAGCCGGGTCAGTTGTTTGATCATCTCGGTCCGCCAGGCCAGGGGGGCGCCTTTCGCCGAAGGGATGGCTTCCTGACCAAAAGTGGCCAATGCCTTGGCCATGATGTTGTAAAAGTAGTAGAGTCCCTCCGGTCCCATGCCCGGGTTCTCATCCAGGGTCCAGTGCTTTGCCGCCCAGTCGAAAGCCGACCGCACCCGCGGGTCGCGCGGGGATACCTCGGCGTAAATCAGGCTCAGTAATCCCGCATACGTCATGCTGCCATATGAGCGGAAAATAACGACGCCGGCATCGTTGGTGGTCTTTCCGGCCTTGCTTTCGTCCGGCCGATAGGCGAATCCGCCGGCGTTATTGGTGCCGGATGATTCCGTATTCTGTACCCGTCCGAGAAACTGGGTGGCGGCCTGCCAGTTCACGTCCGCTTTCTTCTCGCCGCTGGGCCGAAGATCTTCCGCGCCCTGGGTAAGTCGCATGGCCTCATAGGCGATCACCGAATCGCTCAGGTCCGTGTACTGGCGGCCACTGGCCTTGTCGTAGCCGAACCCGCCCTTGTAGACATCGTCACCCTCCAGATGCTGGGCGGCGGCCATGAACCGGCGGGCCTTCAAAACGACCGGAGTCAGCGCCGGATCCCGTGTCATGTGCAGGGCGGTCATGCACAGGGCGGTGTTGTAGTTCACCAGTCCGCCACCCGGTCCCGGGGCTTTCTTGTAAATGCTGCCGTCAGGCTGGACATTCTTCAGGATGAATTGAACCGCATTGGAGACAATGCGGGCCTTGTCAGGATGGTCACTGACCGCGAAGGCCCAGAGCGGCAGGGCGGTCAAGGCGGGAAAATCAGCCATGGACCATGAGCCGTCAGGTTGCTGGCGTTTGGCCAGCCAGTTCAGGCCGCGGGTTTGTTCCGCACGGGCTTCGTTGAGCAGGGAGATGTCCGTCTGCCCGGTGATCGCCGTGGAAGAGACGATTGCGGCGGAGGCGGCGGGTTTCGTGTCGGCGGCCAGTGCGCTCATTCCGAGCCCAGTGCCCGCCGCGAGGGCCAGCGCCAGAAACCGTGTCTGCCATTGAATTGTGTGCATGAATATCCTCCCGAAGTGCTGTTTTGTTTCCTGCGGTGTAGCCCGCTATTTTCGTTAAACGTTCGCCGCCGCCAGAAAGTTCAGTGACGTCCCGTTTCCACGCATCCTTTTTATCACAAGCGGCAGGCCGTGTGGAGGGAAAAACGGATCCAATTTTTTGTTTGGCCATACTCGCCGGTGATGCGGTACTCTGCGCGTATGTTTGGCCTATTCAAGCGCCACGAAGCCCCCCTGTGGACGGCA
>JBAXWO010000646.1:0-2112 GCA_037128375.1 bacterium | reverse complement strand
TGCCCGTCTGGCACCTTTCCGCCGTCATGAAAAGTATGAATCCCATCGCCACCGTTTCGAGCACCGCAATAGTAGTGCTGCGGACGACTGGGGTCTGCCTGGACCTTGTACGGGTAGGCTTCTCGCGGTGGGAGGGTGGTTTCTAAGTCGAAACCGTCAAGGTAAAAAACCAACCCACCGCAAATAGCGGTGGGTTTTTTTGTTTGTAGTCATATAATGCCATGCACGAAAAGGAGAGGAACATGCGAACAGGTGCCAAATGTGTGATCGACGCCTTGGTGGATGCCGGAGTTAAAACCGTTTTCGGGTTACCCGGGGGAACGGTTCTGGATATTTTCGCCGAACTTTACAGCGCCCCCCTGGAATTTGTGCTCGTCCGGCACGAACAGGGCGCTACTCATATGGCGGACGGGTACGCCCGCGCCACGGGTCGGCCCGGTTGCTGCATCGTCACATCCGGCCCCGGCGCGACCAATGCGGTCACCGGTCTGGCCACCGCCAACATGGATGGGATTCCCATGGTCTGCATCTCCGGACAGGTCCCCTCCTCCATGATTGGCAACGACGCCTTTCAGGAGGCCGATACCGTCGGCATCACCCGCGCCGTCACCAAGCATAATTACCTGGTGAAACGGGTGGAGGATATCCCGCGCATCATTGCCGAAGCGTTCGAGATCGCCAAGTCGGGCCGGCCCGGTCCCGTCCTGGTGGATATTCCTAAGGACATTCAGCGGGCGACCACGGACGCAGTCTTCACCGGCAAGACTCACCGGCGCGGCTACACACCCGCCTACGAGGGAAACCCCCGGGAAATTACCCGCCTGGCGGCCGCCATCAAGGCATCACGTAAACCGGTGATTCTCGCCGGAGGCGGGGTCATTGCCGGCGAGGCCGCCAGGGAACTCACAGCCTTCGCGCACAAAGCCAAAATTCCCGTCACCACCACGCTGCTCGGGTTGGGCGGATTTCCGGATACGGATCCACTAGCCCTCCGCATGCCGGGAATGCACGGCAGTGTCGCGGCGAACAGCGCCATCAGCGAGTGCGATCTGCTGATTGCCATCGGGGCCCGGTTCGACGACCGGGTGACCGGCAAGGTCTCGCAGTTTGCGCCTAATGCCATCAAGGCACACATCGATATTGACGCCTCGGCCATCTCCAAGAGCGTCGTGGTCGATATCCCGATCGTCGGCCACGTCAAACCGGTCCTGAAGGCCTTGACAGCCCTGGTCGGACCGGTCGACCGCAGGGACTGGCTGAAAAAGTGCCGAACCTGGTGTCGGGAGTCGCCGTTTTCCTACGACAGGAATGAGTCCCAGATTCTGCCCCAGTATGTCATCGAGCAGATCTACGAGGTTGCCGGGCGCGACGCCATCATTACGACCGATGTCGGACAGCACCAGATGTGGGCGGCCCACTTTTTCAAATATACGAAGCCGCGCACGTTTATCTCGTCAGGCGGACTGGGCACGATGGGCTTCGGCATGCCGGCGGCGATCGGCGCCCAGGCCGGATGCCGGAACCGCAAGGTCATCACCATTACCGGGGATGGCAGCATCCAGATGAACTTCCAGGAACTGGTGGTCGCGGTTGAACATGACCTGCCCATCACCGTCGTCATTCTGAACAATGGTTACCTGGGCATGGTCCGCCAGTGGCAGGAGATGTTTTATCGAAGAGAATACTCGGCCGTCCGTCTTGGAACGGACAAACGGGGTCGCAATGAGAACATCCGCCAGAAGCCGCCGGCCTATCTGCCCGATTTTGTCAAAATGGCCGAAGCACACGGCGCATTGGGAATTCGCGTCACGGAAAAGAAGGACGTCACCGCGACCTTGCGGAAGGCCATTGCCACCAATCGGCCGGTCGTCGTCGAGTGCATCGTCAAATCGGAAGAGAACGTCTACCCGATGGTGCCGCCGGGCGCCTCGCTGACGGAAATGATCCAGGGCCTGGCCTAGGAGGAAACACAGACATGAGTAACGAAAACAGCATCCTGAAACATACGATTACCGCGCTGGTCGAAAACCAGCCCGGGGTCCTCGCCCGCGTGGTCGGCCTGATCTCGGGACGCGGCTACAATATCGAAAGCCTCAACGTGGCCCCACCCAG
>JBAXWO010000645.1:0-2120 GCA_037128375.1 bacterium | reverse complement strand
CAGGACCTTGGCGGCCGCCTCGACGAAATAATCCGGTCCCTTCTGGAAGGTGATCCGACCCAGAAACAGCACCGTTTTCCCGGGTCGGCGGCCGGCGAGATGGTAAGTCTTGCCCACGTGCCGGCGTGAGACGGCGTTGTGGACCACTACCACCTTGTCGGGGGCGATGCCGTATTGCTCCAGGATGAGATTGCGCGTGTAGTGGCTGACGGCGATGACGCGGTCGGCGGCCTCCATGCCGAGCTTTTCGATCGCGAAAATATCGGGATTCACCCTTTCGCCGCTGCGGTCGGACTCCAGGGCGTGCACATGCACCACGAGCGGCTTGCCGCTGACGCGCTTGGCGCGGATGGCGGCCAGAAAGGTCATCCAGTCATGGGCATGGATGACATTGAAATGCTCCCGGCGGGCGATGACCTCCGCGGCTTCACTGTAGCGCGCGACCTCGGCGATCAGGTTTCGCCCGTAGGGTCCCACGGATTCGAGGATGCTGTGCGCCCCCAGCCGACGGGCGATCCGGGCCTCGGTTTCGACCAGAACATGTTGATAGTCCGTGTCGGTGAGGTAGGGGCGCAGGATGGAATCCACTGCCCGGATGTCGAGGCGCTTGAGGAATGCCTCGGCGGTATCGTCGGGACTGGAGGGGGCCAGTTGCGAGGCGGACACGAGTTGCACATGCGAGTCCCGCGCCTTGCCGCCCATCCGGGGGATGACGAAGATGACCTCGGTGCCATGGTGCACGAGGGCCAGGGTCATTTCGTAACAGGCGGTTCCCAGTCCCCCGCTGATATGGGGCGGGAATTCCCATCCGAACATCAAAACGCGCATGGGTTTCCTCAATTGGAACCGAGACAATCCTCTCGCCAGCAGCAATCGAGATAAGGACAGGCGGGGGATCCGGTTCCGAAACAGGCGGCATTACCCTCGGCTCTTTGGATGGCCAGAATCAACTCCGCCTTCTTCATTTTTCCCGGCTCGACGCCCATGGTTTTCGCCTTCTTTTTGATATCAGGCAGTTTCATCTTGGGTTCTCCTTTCCTTACGGCTTTCTGGCTGCCCATACAGGCATGAACCAGAGGTTCTCCTGCCATCCTACTCGGGTAGGCCCCGGGAGCAAAGCGTAAAGAGACGAATGAGTTCGGCGGTACTCCAGGCCTGCGCCATGCAGCCGTTGGGAAGCTGCAGGGGGTCCCCGTCAAAAATCTCGGGTACGTTCTGCAGTCCCGGCCCTTTCAGGCTGTAGTCCAGAAGAGGTTGAATCTCTGCCAGGAGGAACCTGACCGCGTGCCGATGATCCAGCGTCACCCGCAGATAGGCCTCGCCGAAGTGACCCAGAAGCCAGGGCCAGACCGTGCCCTGGTGATAGGCGGCATCGCGCTGCTCCTGATCGCCCTCGTAGCGGCCGCGGTAGGCCGGATCCCGGGGTGAGAGGGTCCGCAGGCCGTAGGGGGTCAGCAGGTCCTTGCGCACGCGGTCGACGACGCCGATCCGCTGGTGGCTCTCGAGCGGCGAATAAGGCAGCGAAACCGCCAGAATCTGGTTCGGCCGTACGGACGGATCGAGGACGCCGTTTGCGGAGGCATCGGCCAGGCAGTTCTCCGATTCCATCCAGAAAAGTTGCCCGAAGGCGGTCTTCAGCCGAGCCGTCAAATCGCCGGGCCAGGGTGGGGTTTCGCCGAAATCCGCGGCGAGCTGATCCGCAAAACAGAGCGCGTTATACCAGAGGGCGTTGATTTCGACGGCGCAGCCATGCCGCGGAGTGACCGGTTTCCCGTACGCCTGCGCGTCCATCCAGGTCAGTTGGGTGGCTTGACTGCCGGCGTGGAGCAGTCCGTTCTTGGTCATGAAAATATGGTGGGTGGTGCCGGCCATGAACTGCGCGAGGATCCGTTGCATCACGGGCCAGAAATGGGTCCGCACGGTGTCCCGGTCGCCGGTCCATGCCAGCATTTGCTGGACCGCCCAGAAGTACCAAAGGGACGCATCCACGGCATTGTAGGCGTTATGGTCCGGATTAGTGGCGAAGAAATTCGGAATGAGTCCCCCGCGTTCATGGGGGGCCATGGACTTCAGGATGGCTACGCCGGCTTCGGGATTGCCGGAGCAGAAGGTCAGGCCGG
>JBAXWO010000644.1:0-2125 GCA_037128375.1 bacterium | reverse complement strand
CAGGTCGTAGACCCAGAGTTTCTCGGTCCAAGGTTTGGGGCGGCCTTCTTTCTTGTCGAAAAAGAGCACGTTGGCCTTGACGCCGTTCGCATAGAAGATGCCGGTGGGCAGACGCAACAAGGTGTGCACGTTGCACTTCTCAAGCAGGTTCTTGCGGACCTTCTCCCCTGCTCCGCCCTCGAAGAGGACATTGTCCGGAAGAACCACGGCGGCACGGCCGTCGATCTTGAGGAGCGTGAACATGTGCTGAACGAAGTTGAGCTGCTTGTTGCTGGTGGAGGTCCAGAAGTCCTCGCGGATGATGACCTGGTCGTCCTTCTCGGTGTCGCCCTCTTCGTTGACGAACAGGAGGCTCTGGCTCTTGCCGAAAGGAGGATTGGCCAGGATCATGGAGTATTCTTTGCTCCATGGCGCGGCCAGACTGTCGTGGCCGGAGTGGATGACGACCTTGTCGCCACCGATGCCGTGCAGGTAGAGGTTCATGGCGCACATGCGGGCGACCTTGGGGGAGAGTTCCATGCCTTCGACCAGTCCCTCACGCAGGGCGCGCTTTTCATCCGCGTCCAGATCCTTCACAAACTTATTCAGAACGTAGTTGTAGGCAGTGAAGAGGAAGCCGCCGGTGCCGGCGGCAGGATCGCAGATGCGGTCCTGCGGGGTGGGCTGCATGACCTCGACCATGGTCTGGATGACGGCACGCGGGGTGAAGTACTGGCCGGCGCCCTTGGTGGACTCGCTGGCGGACCGCTGGAGCAGTTCCTCGTAGATCGTGCCCTTGACGTCCACCGGCAGGCTGAGCCAGTCCTCCTTGTCGATGAGGTTGACGATGAGTTGCTTCAGGAGTGCCGGGTTGTGGATGTCGCAGCGGGCGCCCTTGAAGATGACGCCCAGCATGCCGGGTTTCAGGGCGAGCTTTTCGAGCGATTCGCTGTACTGCTTTTCCAGCGCGTCGCCGTCCAGTTTGAGGAGCGGCTTCCAGCCGAGCGCCGGGGGGACGATGGGCGGTTTGTTGTGTGGCGGTTCGGTGAGTTGGTCCGCCATCTTGAGGAAGAGCAACATGGTGAGTTGCTCGACGTATTCGACGCAACTCAGGCCGGCCTGCTGTAGGACACCGGCGTAACTCCAGGCACGTTTGCCGATTTGGGCGGGGTCAATCATGGGGATTGTTCCTGGTTCCTCGTTCTTCGTTCTTGGTTAGGAGAGAGTGTGTTTCCCCGCGAAGGACGCAAAGGGACGCGAAGGGTGGTAAGAGTCGTGATCGCGGCGCGGTCGCGTTCGAGGAAAGCTTTCAATTGGTCTGCGCTAGGCAGCGTCGTGAGGTAGCGGGCAATGAAGAGTTTCTGGTCCATCCCTGCGGTGGCGTATTCCACCTCGGTGCCGTCTTTGTCGCTGCACAGGAGAATACCGATGGGCGGGTTATCGCCCGGAGTCATCATGTTCGCCTTGAACCAGTTCACATAAAAGTTCATCTGCCCGGCATCGGCCGGACGGAAGGCGCGGATCTTGAGATCCAAGAGCACATGACAACGCAGCACGCGGTGGTAGAATACCAGATCCACCCGATGATGCTTGCGCCCTTCCGTCATGCGGAATTGCCGGGCCTCAAAACAGAAACCCCTGCCCAATTCCAACAGGAATCGCTGGAGATGATCCAGCAAGGCCGTTTCCATCTCATTCTCGGAATACGTAGACCGCTCCGCAAGTCCGGTGAACTCCAGAACATAGGGATCGCGCAGCATATCCGTAATCGCCGCTTGCGGTTCCTGACGACGTGCGCGCTCGACCACAGCCTTCTTATTTCCGGAAAGCCCTGTACGCTCATAGAGCAGGCTCTCGATCTGGCGTTGAAGTTGGCGCACGGACCAGTGCCCGCGAAGACATTCATTTTCGAAGAAAGCGCGCTTCCAGGGATCGGCGATGCGGATCAGTTCCTGGAGTTGGCTCCAGGAAAGTTGTAGCAGTTGCTCCGACTCCAACGGGGTAGGCAATTCGCGGGTCCCTGTCCCGCGAATTGCAACGGTTTCAGATTCCGGGGACAGCGCCCCCGGAATTTCGGTCGCGGCACCTTTCATCGCCAATTCGGGGGACACCGTCCCCCGAATCTGCGGATAGATACCATACGCTA
>JBAXWO010000643.1:0-2129 GCA_037128375.1 bacterium | reverse complement strand
TCAGTCCCAAGGCCGTAGCCGCCTGGATGGAACTTCTGGCCCGCAATTACTACGTCTTTCGCGTCCCGCCTTGGCATCGCCGGCTGGCGCGCGCACTCAAGAAGGAATCCAAGTACTATCTTTGGGATTGGTCGGAGACGCCCAACGAAGGCGCACGCTTTGAGAATATGGTGGCTAGTCACCTGCTCAAGTGGTGTCACTTTCAGCAAGACGTCTCAGGCTTCGACGTCGAACTTTACTATGTTCGAGACCTCGAAAAGAGGGAAGTTGACTTCCTGATTGTCTGGGAGAAACAGCCCTGGCTGCTCGTGGAGTGCAAACTGGGCGGCAACTACCAGTTCGGTCACTTGAACTACTTCGGCGAGCGGCTGGGAATCACAACTCATCGCTACATGGTCAGCCTCACCGGAACCGATGACTATGTGGACAAAGCCACCGGCATCCGGGTCATCCCCGCCGCCCGCTTTCTGACTGCGTTTGCGTGAGGCGGGGCGGGCGAGGGATCGAATACGGGTTCCGCCCCCGAACGGCTACTCCTTTGCCTGTTCCTGAGCGGGGCTTTCTACGAGGAACCGTCACTGTACTGCTGGATGCGCGACAATCCGAATTCCAGCGCAGAGGTGGACTACCTGCTGGCGCACGGGCCGCACGTGATTCCGGTCGAAGGCAAAGCCGGCGCCACAGGCAGGCTCAAGTCCATGCATCTCTTCCTGTCGGAGAAGAACCGCGACTTCGGCCTGCGCTTCAACAGCGACGTGCCTTCGCTGCTCGATACCCGCACCCCCCCGGTGGATGGCAACAGCAGGAACTTTTGTCTGCTATCCCTGCCGTTCTACCTGATTGGCCAGACCCGACGTCTGAGCGAGGCGGCGCTGGAGAGATAGCTGGGCGCTCGGCGAGGCGGCAACTACGCTACTGCGCGTGTCGCCTCGCGTTCCCCTCTCCCGCCTGGGAGAGAGGGCCGGGGTGAGGTAGCCGTACCCGGCTATGGCAGGGTCATGGCGGCGCGAAAGCCATAGTTGTTGTCCCGGTAATCCGGCCAGACGTAGGAGCGATTCGCCGAACGGCATCTGAACGCGTTGATGCCCCAACTCCCGCCCCGTAGCACGCGGAGCGACACCAACTCCGCATCAACACCCTTCGGATCGGCCACGGCCCCAGGATAGGGTCCGTACCAGTCCAGGCACGCCTCTTGCACGTTGCCGTGCATGTCGTACAAGCCCCACGCATTGGCCTGATACGTCCCCGCAGCCGCCGTGCCGCTGTTCGTCGCAACCCCTTGGTCGTGGCCGTACGTGTTCGGGCCGTTGTATTGGTACCGACCAACAACATTCATCTGCGCGTCGTTTGTCGGGTTAGTCAGGTTATACCCCGAGTTCAGCGCCGTGTCAGTCCCCGCACGGCAGGCGTACTCCCACTGCGACTCCGTTGGCAGGTCGAAACCCGTCAGCCCCGTCTTCCCACGCAGTTTGCCCATGAACGAATCCGCGTATACCGCGTTCGTCGTCGGCCAGTAAAGTCTAATGTTATTCATCGCGCGGTTGTTCGTGCTCTCCCGGATGTCGTAGTAACTCACCTGCTCCACCGGTCGCGTCGCGTAGCACGTCGCGTTGGTGAAGTAACTAGGTTTGTTCCCCAACACCAGCTCCCACTGCCGCTGCGTCACCTCGAAAACACCGATGTAGAACGCCTTTGTGAGCGTGACTGTGTGCTGGGGATCAACAATGTCGTGGCGCCCCAGTTCGTTGGTGGGCGACCCCATGATGAACGTCCCGGCCGGGATCTTGCGCATCACCAGCTTGGTGGTCTTGTACTCGTCGGTCCATCCGCCTGACGGCACGGTGCTGAGATAACCCACCGGATAGTTGGATACCGACGGCCCGCCGGACAGGTCGATCACCAGGTAATCGCCAGCCAACTTCGACTCCTTGCTCGCCGCCTGTGCCACGGCGATACCCACCGGCACTGCCGTTCCTGTTACGATCACGGCTGCGGCCACCGCCGCCACCATCTTGACTTTTGCTATGAACATGGCCTTCATTGCTCCCTTCGCCAGCATTGCTGCTGTTGATGTGGCGCCCGTGGCCGTGGCGGTTGTCGCCACGGCAGTTTTCACGGTCGCCAGGATG
>JBAXWO010000642.1:0-2132 GCA_037128375.1 bacterium | reverse complement strand
ACAGCCTACAGCCTAAAATGCTACAGCCTCGGCGGCCCTATGGGACGCCAGTAATTTAAGCCCTCAACGAATCACAACAACCCGAAAACCGTCACTGCCGCGCGTACCCGTCGGTATGACGTTGAGCCGGTACGCTGACCGGCAGTCCCTAGCACTACGGCTCCAGGAACCGCCGCGCAACATACGGGCCGGGCCGGACGATGAACCGGTTGGGTCTGTTCCCGCTCCGCCCTCATCGGCCCCGTACCGGTCCTGGCACCATTCCCATACATTTCCATGCATGTCGTACAACCCCCATGCATTGGCCTGTTTCTGCCCCACGGGGTGTGTCATGTTGCCGCTGTTTGCTCCATACCAGCCCGCACGATCAAGATCGGCGTCTCCATCTCCCGTGTTAAACTGGGTCTTCGTCCCCGCCCGACACGCATACTCCCACTCAGCCTCCGTTGGCAACCGAACTTGCCCAACTCCAGCGTTCTGCCTCCTGAATGCTGAATACATCTTCGCAAGGAAGTTCTGACAATCGTTCCAACTCACTTGATCAACCGGATTCAGCGACCCTGTGAATCTCGATGGATTGTTGCCCATAATCTTTTTCCACTGCTCCTGCGTTACCTCGTATTTCCCCATCCAAAATCCCTTATTAATCCGCACCCGCTGCTGAGTTTCGTTGTCAAACCTGCCTGCTTCTCCCGCCGGGCTTCCCATCATGACCTCGCCAGGAGGAATCCACACCATGTCCATCTGCACCCCGCCGCCCAGGTCCATGGACAGCGGCTGCCCTGCCTGCGGTGAGACTGTCGAACCCACCTGCGACTCCTTTCGCTTCTGTTCCGCCTCCGACCCCAGTGGTTTGACGGCCGCTGCGGGTGCCAGGGTCTTACCTATATCCTGAGCACTTTTGGAAGCCGGCGCGGTTTCGGCCTTTGCAGCCACTGGCTGCGCCGACCCAACGACTCCCGACACCGAAGGCGCGTTTGTGGGTGCCACCATGACCCCGCTCATGATAACAACCCGAAAACCGCGGTTGAAACTCGTAACCGCCGGATCGTGGCAGCTCCGGGCCGCCGACCGGCAGAACCCGACATTGGTGAACCAGGAACCGCCGCGCAACACACGGCCCGACCCCGACGAGGGACCTGTTGGGTCTGTTGCCGCCCCGCTGTCATAAGTCCCGTACCAGTCCCGGCACCATTCCCATACGTTCCCGTGCATGTCGTACAAGCCCCACGCATTGGCCTGTTTCTGCCCCACCGGATGTGTCGTGCCGCCGCTGTCCGATTCGTACCAACCCACTCGGTCCAGATCCGTATCGTTATCGCCCGTCGTGAATCGCGTCGTTGTCCCCGCACGACACGCATACTCCCATTCGGCCTCGGTCGGCAGGCGTGCTCTTAATCCACCCTGCAATCGTCCATACAGCCTCTCCAGAAACGTCTGGCAATCGTTCCAACTTACGCTTTCCACAGGGGCCTTGGCGCCCGCATTCTTGTAGGAACTGGGGTTATTCCCCATCACCTTCTCCCACTGCGCCTGCGTCACCTCGTATTTCCCCATCCAAAATCCCTTGCTGATCCGCACCCGGCGCTGTGACTCATCCCCGCTGCGATCCGCCTGATTAGCCGGACTCCCCATCATGAACTCCCCCGGCGCGATCCACACCAACTCCATCTTCACTCCTGCTCCGAGGTCAATGAATAGCTGTTTCTCCTTTATCGCCACTGCCAGACTGGCAACCTCAGCCTGTTGCTGTGACTGCCGCAAAGACGCCGCCTGCTTTAGAGCCTCCGGCAATATTGCCAGCGCCACCTCGTAGGCTTTTCGCCCTGCCACCGGAGTAATATCAGCCCGCTCGGCCTCGCGCTTCGCTCCCAGCACCTCTGCCCATGCCGCCCCCCCGTCACGGTTCAGCATATTTGAATCAACCTTCGCCAACGCCGTTTCCAGCGCCGTCCGCGCCCGCTCCATCGACTCTGAGCACTCAGTAAGAAATCTATCCACGGTTGCATGCCTACCCTTGAGTTGCCAGGCTAACGCGTATGCCGTTGACACATCGCCACCCCTTGCCGCTGCTTCAAACGCCTCAATGCGCCCACGCAATTGGACTTGCCGGACTCCCAATGATGCCATAA
>JBAXWO010000641.1:0-2138 GCA_037128375.1 bacterium | reverse complement strand
GTTACAGGAAAACATCCGCAAGGTGCTGACTTTGGCGGGTTTTGCCAGCATCTTCAAAACCTTTGCCACCCTCGAGGCGGCCATGGATGCTTTTGCCAGCCGCTAAGTGACCGCCGTGAGGCTGATTGCATGAAGTCGATTCTCCAGGTCAAACCCCATGACCCTCAATTCAGCGCCCGGTAAACCGAAACTTGTGCAAGCTCACGAAAGAGCGCCGCTCTTCTCGCTGGCATTGATCTTCGTCTGCGTCAAAACCGGGCTGGAGATGAGCGGCAACCTGGCCGAGGTGATTTATTTCCGCCGGGTGGGGGTGGAGAACTTGCCCTTCCTCTATGCCATCGAACCCCTGGCGATGGTGTTTGTGCTGGTGGCGTTTGGGCAGGTGGTCGAGCGGGTGAACCGGCACGTCTACAAGGTGCTCGGCAAGGTCGAGAAGCTGCTCGCCACCCAGCCGGTGAGCGCCACCGACACGAGCAAGACCTGGAGCAAGACCGAGGGCGGCGTCACCTTCGCGTTCACCATCACGCTCGTCGGCCCGAACGTCTACGGCTGGCAGCTCGCCGCGGGCCCCGCGGGAACCACGCCCCTCACGGTCCTCATGACCGGCCAGATCGATCGCAACGGCTTCACCGGCGCCCACGAGGGCAAGGGCACGATGGCGATCGACTTCGCGAAGCTCCACGCGGTCCTCCCGGCCGAGAAGGCCGCCTCGGGAACCCTGGACGTCCGCTTCGACGTCTCTGCGACGGCCCGCAAGATCGCGGCCCGCGGCACGAACGTCGCCTGGGACCTCGACCCCGGCAAGTTCGGCGGAGTCGTCCCGACCGGCCTCGCCCAGCCCCGCAGCGGCGCCTACCTCTTCTTCCGGGAACCCGGCAAGGGAGGAAGCCTGAAGATCCAGGACGAGATGATCTTCCTCTGCGGGATGAACCCAGCGGCAGGTGTGTCCGCCCTGACCCCGGCGACCGCGCAGGTGGTATCTCGCTGGTTCCGCCTGGCCGACGGCACCGTCCACGGGCGCGCCGATGGCAAGATCTCGGGTGGCGTCCTCGTCGCCCCGGTGGCGAGCATCGTCGGAGTGACCTGCTTCTCCGCCACGGCCGAGCAGCTGGCTCCCGGCACCGCCGCCGAGCCGGAGGCCTACTGGATGATGAAGGCCGAGGGCGTGGCGGGTGCCACCCTCGTCGGACTCGATGCCGGCACCGCGTCCTCCTGCGACGCCAGCTTCGGCGCGGTCCCGTCGAAGGACGGTGCGGCCACCGACTTCACGCTCTTCACGAAGCCTTCCTTCGCGACGAACACCAATCCTCTGATCCTTGTGGACCGGACCTATGCCAACTTCACCAACATCTTCAAGAACCCGCCGTTTGTTTCGTTCGGAACAGCGGGTTCCCGCACATCGCCAACCTGGGCTGATGTTGAGGTGAGCAAGACCACGAACATGGTTGCCCTGCGGATCAACAATACGCTGATCCTCCAGAGCACCAACACGACCGGGTTTAATGCGGGCAACATCATGCTTGGCTACATGGACTGCTATGACTCCATCGGTGGCGCCAACGGTGCCGCTTATTTTGACAATGTGCGGGTGGTGAAGATTACCCCGCCGGTTGTCACAGCCAACCCCGTCGGTCGGGCAGGTCTCATCGGTGGGACGGCCACGCTCTCGGTGAGTGCGTCCAGCTCGACTGGAACGTTGAATTACCAATGGATGCTGAACGGAGCAGCCATCGCAGGTGCCACGGGATCGACCCTGACCCTCACGAACGTCCAGGCGGCCAATCTCGGAGCCTATTATGTAATTGTGAATGACGGTCGCTATCCTGTCAGCAGCGCTGTGGCGGTTCTCTCGCAGGCTACGGCACCCACGATCCTCGTGTCACGGGATCCGGCCAACGTTCTGCTTCGTTTCAACACCCAGGTGGGTCCGACCTATGATGTCGAATACAAGCAGGCGGTGACGGATGCCTCCTGGACCCTGCTCCAATCGGTGACTGGAACCGGTTCACAGGCGACTGTCAGCGATCCGATCTCCGCCACGACCACCCGGTTGTATCGTGTGAAGGTCCGGTAAGCGTTCGACTTCAGTAGTCAGGGGGAGGCATTCGTTCAACGGATGCCTCCCCTTTTTTTCGCCC
>JBAXWO010000640.1:0-2140 GCA_037128375.1 bacterium | reverse complement strand
TGTAAATCAGCTCGCTCATCTGCGTGTCGCCGCGAGCCAGCGCCGGCTTCCACGCCGAGTCGTCGCCCTTGCCATCATCGCCCGACAGCAGATAGACGGCGGCGCCCGCATAGGGTTTGCAGGGGTGCTCTGAAGCCAGATCACCCTTGATTCCGCCATAGGCCATGTAGGCCTCGACATCCCGTCCCGTTTGCCGCTTACCAAACTGATAGGCGGTTTCCAGTTCGCCTTTCACATGATCGGTGATGGGCGGTAACAAACGCACGCCAAAGGTGTTCAACGATTCCATCGTCGTCTCGCCAAACACGCCGACGTAATACGCCTCATACGGCAATTGCTTGTTTTCTCCGTTGATATAATAGGCGCCCACAGCCTGTTCAACGCCCCATTGCGTCAAGAGCTTGTCCTGATCGCCGAGGGTGAGCGCGTTTTCTTTGTTCAGGTAGGCATAGAACAGATCGAGCGTGGATTTCTCGGAGGTCTTGACCGTCGCACGGATGGCGTCCGCAAAAATCGAACGTGATCCGTCACCCGGTGTGGCATCCGCAAACACGCGTCCTGAACCGAATTTCAGATCCTGTCGTCCCAGGCGAAGCTGGGTATCATGGCCCATCAGACCCAGACCTTTAAGGTTCAGATACAGATTATCCACAAACACTTCATCGGCCCAGTGATAGGCGTTGGGATCCTTCGTGCTGTCGCTGACAAAATAATGACGCCACTCGTTTGCCGCGCGGAAGTACAGGGAGCAATCGCCGTAGGCCGCTTCCATCCATCCCCGTGTCCGTGTGCGCGTGTACGCCACGTCCTTGACCGACACTTTATCCCATGTTCCGGGCACATGCACGAAATCATCGAATCGGAACCGCACATCAGCCCCATAAGTAATCGTCCAGGCCGGTTCATTGATTTCCACAGCCTTCTCCGGAACGGACTGTGAGAAGGCCGTGACCGCCACACACCCTGCCGCTAGCGCCGAAGCCAGTAACCCTTTTCTCATGATACCAGTCTCCTGTTTTGTTGCCGAAGGCAATCTACCTCCGGTTGATTATGATTAGAGCATCCGCGTGTTAAGAGTGATTGTGTATACCAAGGATTTCTTATGGAACGGCTTGTCGTTGATGAGGAAGGTGAGGGCGAAGCCGCAGGTCAGAACAATCGCACCGGTCACGAAGGTGTAGAGCGGCGCATGCGCCGGGAACGTGTCCTTGATCATGGCGGCGATCTGGGGACCGACAATGCCGGCGGCGGACCATGCGGTCAGGAGGATGCCGTAAACGACGGGCATCAGTCGCGCGCCGAAAATCGTCAGAACCGTGGACGGCGCGGTGCCGAAGCCGCCGCCGTAACAGAGCAGCACGTAACAGACGAGGATGCCGAACAGCCACGGGTTGGTGACTTGGGGCAAGGCGGCAAAAACAAAGATCTGGGAGGCCAGAATGATTCGGAAGGTGTTGACGCGTCCGATCGTGTCCGACAGCCCGCCCCAGAAGAAGCGGCCGACGCCGTTGAAGAGCGAGCTGATGGCGATCAGCGTGGCGCCAGCGCCAGCGAGTGCGACGGTGGCGACGGCAGGATCTAGGTTGGTGTATTGTTCGCCGACTTTGAGCAGATCCTGAAGCATGGGGGACTGCATGCCGATGAACATGATGCCGGCGCAGATATTGGCGAAGAAGAACAGCCAGAGGGTGATGAACGACCGCGAAACGAGGCAGTCTCTGGCCGTGGCGGCGTCCCCCGCAGCCTGGGCGACGGGGCCGATTGCGGGCGGGGTGTAGCCGGCGGGCACGTAGCCCTTGGGTGGGTTGCGCATGAAAGATCCGGCAGCGGTGGCCAGAATCAGCATCGTGATGCCGATGCAGCCGAATACGGAAACCAGATTGCCGTGAAATCTGTTCATCAGGATGGGCGCAAGCACCTTGGACATGAACAGCGCGCCGAGCCCGAACCCCATCACGACCATGCCGGTGATGAAGCCCCGCTTGTCCGGGAACCACTTGGCCGCAGTCGCCACAGGCGTCACGTAGCCCAGACCCAGGCCGGAGCCGCCGACCACGCCGAACGCGAGATAGAACAGCACCAGGTTCTTCTGCTGCATGGCCAGCGCCGCCAGCAGATAACCGAGGCCGTAGAGCACGCC
>JBAXWO010000064.1:0-9568 GCA_037128375.1 bacterium | reverse complement strand
CGCTTGGCATGGTGCCGAAGAAAAAGGATTACGATTAAGATTACGATTACGATTAAGATTTTGGTTCCGGCTATGCCGGGTTAGGAGGCTCCTGATGAACGGGCTGGAGTATCTGGACCGCATCGCGGCGGCGTTGGCGAAGCTGCCGGGAATCGGGCGCCGGTCGGCGGAGCGGATGGCTTACAGCCTGGCGGGGGATTCCGAGGGTGTGATGCGGGAACTCTTGGGAGCCCTGCGGGAGGCGCAGGATAGTGTGCGACTGTGCAGCCGGTGCGGGAGCATCACGACGATCTCGGAAATGCCCTGCCGTCTCTGCACAAATCCGGCCCGGGACGGCGCCGTGGTGTGTGTGGTTCAGAGTCCCAATGACATTGTGGCGATCGAGCGGTCGGGCAGTTATAAGGGGCGCTACCATGCGTTGATGGGGATTATTTCGCCCATGCATGGGGAAGGCCCGCGCGACCTACGCCTTCAGCCTCTGCTCAAGCGTATTGAAGAGGAAGGTTTCCAGGAGGTGATTCTGGCGCTGGGCACGGATGTCGAAAGCGAGGCGACGGCCAGTTACATCGAGGAGTTGTTGAAGCAGCGCAAGGTGCGGCTGACACGACTGGCGTCGGGAATCCCGGTGGGGAGCGGTATCGTGTATTCGGATCCTGTCACGTTGGCACGGGCGATGAAAGGTCGGCAGAGTCTGTGAGGATGAAGACCTGAGTTTGAAGCAGTAGCATCCCATAGGCAACGTTGCATGATCACAAAACCCCGTACTTTATGATGTTTTGGAATCGTTTGCGAGATTGTGATTGTTGAACTTTCCTTCGTAATCTTAATCGTAATCTTAATCATAATCCTCTCTGGGGCAGGAGATTACGATTACGATTACGATTAGGATTACGATTAAGATTTTTGTTCCGGCTATGCCGGGTTAGGGAGAAGAGAGTCTGATGACAGAAGTGGAATTACGGTTAGGCGATATCCAGCGGCGGATTACGGAGGCTTGTGGCCGGGCCGGCCGGGATCCGGCGGGCGTGAAGTTGCTGGCGGTAACCAAGACTCTCGGGCCGGATGTGGTGCAGGAGGCGGTGTCCGCAGGACTTTCCTTTTTCGGCGAGAGCCGCATCCAGGAGTCCCGGCTCAAGATTCCGCAATGTTCGTCGACCCTGCACTGGCACTTCATCGGCCATGTCCAGACCAACAAGGCGCGGGAAACGGTGCGACTGTTCGAGATGATTCACGCGGTGGATTCCCTGCGGCTCCTGGAGTCTCTGGATCGCGTCGCCCAGGAGGAGGGGCGCTCGATGCCGGTGTGTCTGGAGGTGAATGTTTCCGGGGAGCGCAGCAAATTCGGGATGGCTCCGGATGAGGTTCTGGCCGTCCTGGCGAGGGCCGCCACGCTCTTCCGGGTTCATGTCGAGGGGCTGATGACGATCCCGCCGATCGCCCAGGACCCCGGGGAGGCGCGTCCGTTTTTCAGGAGACTGCGTGAGTTGCGGGACCGTTGCCAGGGCGAGACGGGCCTGCCTTTGCCGGAGCTATCCATGGGGATGTCGCACGATTTTGAGGTTGCCGTGGAGGAAGGCGCCACGTGGGTGCGCGTGGGTTCCCTGCTGTTTGGGCCGCGCAAGAAGAAGGAAAGTCATGACCCGGACGAGCTGTGATTTTGAAGACGAGTTGCGCGCGCCGCCGAAACGCCTGTCGGCGGTGGGGTGCCTGACGACTCTGGTGCTGCTCGTCGCGCTCGCGTTGATCCTGCTGGCGGTGTTGGTCAGCTCCAAGGGCGGCGGCGAATGGATAGCCGAGGTTCTCCGGAAGAAGACGGGACTGGATTTGCAGATCGGCGAGGCGCGTTTGGGCTTGCCGTTCGACCTGGTGCTGGAGAAGGTCCAGGCCAGGCAGAAGGAGACCTACGGCGGGTTCAAGGCCGCCGAGATCCGGCTGGGGATCCGGCTGGACGGGGCGGTGGAAGTGGGGGTGAAGGGCGCGGAGTTGGACCTGGTCAAGACCGCCGACGGCTGGCTGCCTGACGCCTTTGATCGGATAGGGGGACTGAGTGATGTGCGGGATACGCCGGCCCTGTTGGCCGATGTTCCGCGCGGGTTATTGCTGAAGGTCCGTGACAGCGCCATAACCTGGAGTACGCCCGACGGCGAGCCCGTCAGCCTGGTGAAAGGGTTCGAATTAGGGGTGATGCCCATTGAAACTCCGGGGCGACGGCTGTGGTTTTACGAACTTACCGCCCGGTTGGTGCAACGGGCGGGCGGGGTGGAAGGCCGGAATGTGCGCCGGTGCTGGATGAGCACGGCGGAGAACCCGTACGTCGAAATTACGTACCGGGCGTTCTGGGGCGGCGACGTGCCCATCCCCAGGGACTGGTGGTCCATGCCGCCCGTCGAGGGTCAACGAGAAGCGAGGCAGAATGAAAAATGAGCGAGCAAGGCAGGTAACGCAGGCGTTTCGCGGTCAGCGTATTCTGGTGGTCGGGGATCTGATGCTGGACAAATACATCCACGGCACGGTGGACCGGATTTCGCCCGAGGCCCCGGTTCCGGTGGTGCGGGTGTCGCGCGAACGGCAGGTTCCCGGCGGAGCGGCCAACGTGGCGGGGAACGTCAGAGCCATGGGGGGTGAGGCGATTGTGGCCGGTGTTGTGGGTAACGATCCGGCGGGCGAGGATTTGCTGCGCCTCCTTCAGGAGAGCCAGATCGGGACCGGGGGCGTCCGTCTTATTGGCAGCATGCAGACCATCGTCAAGATGCGCATCCTTGCCGATCGTCAGCAAGTGGTGAGGGTGGACTGGGATCCTGTCCCGGCTTTTCCGAAGGCGGATTTGGATGCCTTTTGCGATTTGCTGGAGAAGCAGATCGCCCGCTGCACGGGCGTGGTGATCGAAGACTACAGCAAGGGCATTGTGCGGCAGGAGGTGATTGACGTGGTTCTCGCCGGCGCGAAGAAGAACGGTATTCCCGTTGGGCTGGATCCCAAGGATAACATGGAATTGAACATCGAAGGGATTACGCTGGCCACGCCGAATTACCGGGAGGCCCATGTGTGTGCGGGGGTGCTGCCCAGGGGACCGGTGGCGGATCCCCTGGCGGATGAAACCCTGAGGAAGGCCGGTGAAATCCTGTTGAAGCGGTGGAAGCCCGAGCAGTTGATTGTGACGCTGGGTCCGCAGGGCATGTACCTGGTTGCGCCGGGTCGGTCGCCCCGGGTGATCCCCACGCGGGCTCGCGAGGTTTTCGATGTCAGTGGCGCAGGGGACACGGTGATCGCCACTTGCGTATTGGCGCTCGCGGCGGGCGCGTCTTTTGATGAAGCGGCTGTTCTGGGGAATAATGCCGCCGGGGTGGTGGTCGGGAAATTGGGCACGGCGACCTGTTCACCCGAGGAACTGCTGGCCAGTGTGGAGTTAAATGAGCACTAAGCGGAATAGAGTGGTGGGCGTGATTCCGGCGCGCTGGGCCTCGACGCGTCTTCCCGGGAAGGCGCTGGTCAATCTTTGCGGCAAGCCTTTGATTCAGTGGGTTCTGGAACGGACGAAGCTGGCGAGCCGGCTGGACGAAGTGATTGTGGCGACCGATGACGAACGGATTCGTTCTGTGGTGGAATCTCTTGGCTCCAAGGCGGTTATGACCAGGCCTGATCATCCGTCCGGGACGGATCGTGTGGCCGAGGCCGTGTCCGGCCAGTCGGCCGACGTGGTCATCAACATTCAGGGGGACGAGCCGCTGATTGATCCGGAGTTGATCAATCGCCTGGCGCAGGTTATGGTGGAGGGGCAGGAGTGGGATATGGCGACGGCGGCCACCCCGATCCGGAGCGGGGAGGAACTTCAGAAGTCCTCGGTGGTCAAGGCGGTGTGGGGCGAGGGGGGACGGGCGCTTTATTTTTCACGGTCGGTGATTCCTTTCGTGCGCGACAGTATGCCGGACGGGCTGCGGCATTGGCGTCATGTGGGTCTGTATGCCTATCGGCGAGAGTTTCTGGAGCGACTGGTTCGGACGCCGCCCTGTTTGTTGGAGCAGGCCGAGAAACTCGAGCAGTTGAGGGCGCTGCATCTTGGCGCCCGGATGCGGGTTCTGGAAACCCAGGATGTGAGTATCGGGGTGGATACGCCGGAGGATGTGGCGTTGGCGGAGGCTGCGTTGAGGCACGCGGGCCTGGCTGAATCGTGAGGCAGTTATGAAGATCATTAATCTGGGCAAGGTCAAGGTCGGGGGGAAGCATCCGTTGATGCTGATTGCCGGTCCTTGCGTTATTGAAAGCCGTGAAGGTTGTCTGGAGATTGCCGCGCGTCTGGTGCGGCTGGCGAAAGCCAAGGGGATCCCCCTCGTTTTCAAGGCCTCCTATGATAAGGCCAATCGATCCTCGATTCGCGCCTATCGCGGTCCGGGTTTGGAGCGGGGATTGGAGATCCTGGCCGAGGTGAAGGAGAAATACGGGATTCCGGTACTGACGGACGTTCACTCGGCGGCGGAGTGCGGTCCTGTGGCCAGGGTGGTGGACGTGATCCAGATTCCGGCGTTCCTGTGCCGGCAGACGGACCTGGTGGTGGCCGCCGGGGAAACGGGCAAGCCCGTCAACATCAAGAAGGCCCAATTCATGGCGCCCTGGGACATCCGCAACGTCATCGCCAAAGTGGAGAGTACGGGTAACGATCAAATCCTGTTGACGGAACGGGGGGTGTCGTTCGGGTACAATAATCTTGTGGCGGACATGCGCAGTCTTCTGATCATGCGCGACTACGGTTATCCGGTGATTTTCGATGCGACGCACAGCGTGCAGCGGCCGGGCGGCGCAGGCGACCGGACGGGCGGCGACGGGAAGTGGGCGCCGGCGCTGGCGCGCGCGGCGGTGGCGACAGGGTGTGACGGGGTGTTCCTGGAGACCCATGTGAATCCGGAAGAGGCGCTTTCCGACAAGGACAACACGGTGCCCCTGGCGGCGTTGGGTCGCCTGTGGGGTACGCTCCGGGACATCGATGAGGTGGTGAGGCGTGCGTAAAACGGGCTGGATATTGGCGGCTGCGCTGGCCTGCGGGACGGTCCCGGCCGTGTGGGCGCAGGTTTCGAAAACCCAGACCATTGAGCGTTTCAAGGTGCCGGAATTCGATGCTAATGGCGTCAAGAAGTCGGAGATTTTCGGGGAGCGGGCGGAGATTCCGCCGGACGGAAAAGTCAAGATCACCGGGTTGAAGATCTTTCTCTACAAGGGCGGCGAGGTGGACGCCACGCTCAGCGCCTCCGAATGTACGTTCGACCGCGCGCAGAAACTTGCGTTCTCCAATGGGGACGTGACGATTGAACGGGGCAAGATGAAGGTTACAGGGAAGGGGTTCCGGTGGTCTTCCGAGAACCAGCACATCGAGATTCTGAACGCGGTGCATGTCGTGCTGCAGGGCATGCCCATGTGGCAGAAGAAGGAGAAGCAATAACATGTTTGCGAAATGGCAGATAGTGTCGGCCTGTGTGGTGGCGTTGATGGCGTTGATGGGTGGAGAACTGGCGGCCCAGGAGTTTGCCGGGGCGTCTGGAGAGGGGACCAATTCGACTGAAATCGCGTCCAAGCGCCTGGACTTCGACTACTCCAAGCATACGGCGGTGTTCGACGGCGACGTGGTCGTGACCGATCCGCGTGTGCGCATCATGGCCGACCAGATCACAGCCTTGTTCAACACCAACAATCAGCCGGACATGATCACGGCGGTGGGAAACGTGCGGATCGATCAGGAGAACCGCAAGGCCGTATGCGAGCGGGCGACCTACAGTCTCCGTTCAGGTCTCCTGGTGTTGACCGGGAAACCGAGGGTTATCCAGGAGGGCAATATTCTCAGCGGATCGCGCATTATTTTCAGCCGGGATGACGACAAGGTGAAGTGCGAGGATTCCAGGCTGACCATCGTTCCCGGGCAGGGGGGTGGTTTTGACGACCTGATGAAGATCAAACGGTGAGGCTGCTTGTGGATCCCTTGGTAACAACAACTGAACTGGTCAAGGCCTATCGGGGCAAGACCGTCGTGCATGGGGTCAGTATTTCCGTCAAACCCGGCGAGATCGTGGGTTTGCTGGGACCCAATGGCGCGGGGAAGACCACGACCTTCTACATGATTGTGGGATTGGTGCGTCCGACCTCCGGCTCGATTTCCTTCAAGGGGAAGGATATCACCTCCCAACCGATGTTTCAGCGGGCGCGCATGGGCATGGGATATCTGGCCCAGGAGCCTTCCATCTTTCGCAAGTTGACCGTGGCGGACAACATCATGGCGATTTTGGAGACGCGCAAGATGACGGGCCGCCAGCGCCGGCAGAAACAGCAGGAATTGATGGAGGATCTCGGGATTGCGGCACTGGCCAAGCAGATGGCGTTCACGCTGAGCGGGGGCGAGCGGCGGCGGCTGGAGATTGCCCGGGCGCTGGTCACGGAGCCGGCGATGATCCTGCTGGATGAACCGTTCAGCGGCGTGGATCCGCTGGCCGTGTACGACGTCCAGGAGATCATCCGTACTCTCAAGAAACGCGGACTGGGTATTTTGATCACCGATCACAGCGTCCGCGAGACGCTGGCCATCGTCGATCGGGCCTACCTGATCTGCGAGGGGCGCGTTTTGCGGGAAGGGACCAGCGAGTTTCTGATCCATGACGAGGTCAGTCGGGAGTTGTATTTGGGGTCGAGATTCAGTATGTAGAGCGAAGGGAGAACAAACTTATGGCGATTGAAATTACAGGCCGGCATGTTGACGTCACCGATAGTATGCGCAGTTACGCGGAAAAGAGGGTAGGCAAGCTGGAGGACGAGTTCCGGAAGGTGGACAAGATCCACGTGATCCTGGATGTTCAGAAATATATTCACATGGCCGAGATCATCGCGCACATGGGGCGCCAGGTCCGTGTGGAGGCGAAGGCGGAATCGGACAGCATGTACGCCTCGATTGACGAAGTGGTGGACAAGATCGAAAAGCAATTGCGCCGTTCGCTTGAAAAGCGGCACGAGCACAAGGGTGAGAGCAAGCTGAGGGATCTTGAACCGATACAGGGACCTTCGTCCGACAATGAGTGAGTCCTCAGAGAGCAAGAGTGTTGTGGCGGTATCCGACTTCCTGAAGGCGGCCCGTGAGCGTCTGGAACTTGAGCTGGTCGCCGGGGAGTCGGGGTTGAACCGTCGGATCGAGGAAGCCGCCGTCAATCGTCCGGGACTCGCGTTGACGGGCTTCTTTCAGTATTTCGCGCCCCGCCGCATCCAGACTCTCGGGCATGCCGAGATGGCTTATTTGCAGTCGTTGACGGCCAAGGAACGGCGGGATCGCCTGCAGAAACTGTTTGAGCATCATATTCCGTGTCTGGTGGTCACGCGGCGGCACCGGGTCCTGAGCGAGGTTCAGAAACTGGCCGAGGAATTCAAGACCCCGGTTTTCAGGACGCCGCTGGTGACGAAGCATTTTGTCAACGGCGCGACCATGGTCATGGAGAACCTGATGGCGCCCCACATGGTCATGCAGGGAACCATGGTGGAGATTCTGGGGGTGGGCGTCCTGCTCACCGGGCGCGCGGGGGTCGGCAAGAGTGAGACGGCGTTGGCGTTGATCAAGAAGGGGCACAGCCTGGTGGCCGATGATGTGACCGCGCTCCGGTTGGACAGTTCGGGTGCGGTGGTGGGGGCCCCGGTCGGGGTGACGCGGTATCACATGGAGATCCGGGGATTGGGCATTATTCACGTGCCCAGCCTGTTCGGGGTGGCGTCCGTGCGGAACGAGAAGAAATTGGACGTGATCATCAACCTTTGCAGTCCGGAAGCGGTCGCCTCGGAGGATCGGAGCGGGCAGGCAACGAGGACGCGCCCGGTTTTCGGGGTGGAGATTCCCAGCATCGAGATTCCGGTGGCACCGGGGCGGGATGTGGCCAACATTGTCGAAGTGGCGGCCCTTGATCAGATGCTCAAGCGGCTGGGGCACGATGCCGCCAAGGAGTTGGATGCGAAGTTGATTTCAGTGCTGGCCGGAGGCGGAAAAGCTGATGAATAGCCGGGCAGCCAAGGATCCTGCGGCAAGTCGCTTTCTGGTGCGCGATCTCAAGGTTGTCAACCGGCTCGGGTTGCATGCCCGTCCGGCGGCGTTATTCGTCAAGGCCGCTTCCCGGTTTGAGAGCGACATTACCGTCGAAAAGGGCGGCAACAAGGTTTCCGGGAAAAGCATCATGGGCCTGATGACCCTTGAGGTGGGCCAGGGCTGCGTGATGCGGGTTACTGCCGACGGCGTGGATGCCGAGGAGGCGCTCGACGAATTGAAGCACCTGGTTGAGAGTAAGTTTTTCGAGGAATAGACAGATCGTGAAAAAGGAGCGAAAAGAGAAGCCTGAAGAGGTGATCCTCAAGGGCGTCGGTGTTTCGCCCGGTGTCGCGATCGGTCCGCTGTACCGGGTTGACCCGGAGGAGATGCCCCAGGCGGAGTGGGTGCTCAAGGGCGAGGAGATTGCGGCCGAGATCCTGCGTTTCGAGTCGGCCATCATCGAGACCCGCCGGCAGATCAATTTGATCCAGGCCAATGTGCGGCACGCCATTGGTGAATATGACGCGAACATTTTCGACGTCCACAAGATGGTGCTGGACGACGGCGCGTTCATCGAGGAAGCGATCCGCAAGATCCGGGATGAGAAGAAGAACGCCGAGGTGGCCGTTCGCTTTGTGGCGGGCCGGTACAGCGAGGCGCTTTCGGTGGTGGAGGACGATTATCTCCGCGAACGTGTGGCCGACGTGAAGGATGTGGCGCGTCGCGTGCTCCGGAACCTGTCCGGCGGCAAGGGTCATGTTCTGGATGGCCTGCGCGAGTGCAGCATCGTGGTGGCCTCCGATCTGGCCCCTTCCGAAACGGCGTCCCTGCGAAGGGACATGGTGATGGGGTTCGCGACGGACATGGGCAGCAGCACGTCGCACACGGCGATCATGGCGCGCGCGCTGGGGATTCCGGCGGTTGTGGGGCTCGGTGATATTACGGCGCGCGTGACGCCCGGCGAGACGGTTCTGATGGACGGGACGGAGGGGGTGGTCATTCTGCGTCCGACCGAGGCCAGCCTGCGCAAGTACGGCAAACTGGCCGCCGCCCGGAAGACGATTCAAAGCGGGTTGACCCATTTGCGTGACCAGCCGGCGGAGACTCTTGACGGCCACCGCACGATCCTCTCGGCCAACATTGAGCTCGTGGATGAAGTGCAGGAAGTGAAGAAATACGGCGCCGAAGGGGTCGGCCTGTTTCGGTCAGAGTACCTTTACATCACGCGCAACGACCTGCCGACGGAGGAGGAGCAGTTGACCGCCTACCGTGAGGTGGCGTCCCTGCTGGCTCCACAGCCGGTCATCATCCGCACGGTGGATCTGGGCGGCGACAAATTCGCTTCCGCCGTGAAGATGCCGCAGGAGATCAATCCTTTCCTGGGTTTTCGAGCCATCCGTTTCTGCCTGGCGCAGCCGGAGATATTCAAGACCCAGCTACGGGCCATTTTGAGGGCCAGCGCCCACGGCAAGCTGCGGATGATGTATCCGATGATCAGCAACGTGGATGAGATGATTCGTGCGAACGCCC
>JBAXWO010000639.1:0-2141 GCA_037128375.1 bacterium | reverse complement strand
GGTTTCGGAACCGGCATCCACCATCCCGGCTACCGCCCCACCCTCAAGGCCCGACAGCATCCGCAAGGCTTCACCGAAGGGCATTCCCTGGGCGGCCGCCTTCTCCGCGGCTTTCCATCGCGCCAGCGTTTCGCTCAATTTTTCGGAGTCGGCCTCCACCCAGCGGCCCCGTATCAAAACCAGTCCGCTGGAGGTCTCCATCAGGGTTTTCCATTCATCCGGAGTCAACGTCTCGTCGCCGAGCGTCACATCCACTTTGAAATCCAGCAGGGCGTCCAGTCCCAAGCCGACGAGGCGTTTTTCGCCCACATGGACATTCACCATCGGACGTGACGGCCGGTTTCCGCCCCAGCGGTCCGGCATGCGGACCAGCACCCCGTTCTCCTCCAGGACCGGAATCTCCTTGAGAAACTCATACGCCTGATCCGGCCGCCAGGCCAGCGGCTTGAAAAGGCTTCCATTCTCGACCAAACCTTTCAACCACTTGCTTTTTTCGGCGGAGCGATGGACCGGGGTCAGGAGTTTCAGCAAGGGAATTTGTTGATTTTCACCCGCGTTTTCGCGCAACGCCTGCCCCAATGGCCGGTGCTGAACCTGCCCACCCGATGAGACACCAACCGAATAGGTCGCCAGGAAGGCAAATGGAAACCCGGCGTTCTTGGGGTTCTCGGCCAGATGAAAACAGACCCGGCCCACCATCCGCCAGACCGGACCCAGCGCCTTTAGATAGGCCTCCACACCGCCGACCAAGCGCCTCGACTCAAGCCGGGTAGCCTCGTCCAGATGAACCCAGAGCGCCTTGAGTGCCTCCACCGACACATATTCACCGCCCACCATCGGCGGCGCATGGTCAACCAACACCGTCAGATCGGCGTCGGAAGGTGGAGGCGTCGGCAGATCCAGCTCGCCCAGTTCAGGCCGATGGCAAAACCGGGTCAGATAAAGATGGGCGAACTTTCTCCAGAATGCGGGAACGGCTGGCAATTGCGTCTCGGCCTCCCGGGTGGCCAGATGGATCAGCCCGGCGGGGACGCCGACTGAAACGGCGGAGGCAACCCGACCGGCGGCAGCCTCTACCGGCCACACCTCGCCATCATGGGTGCTCCAGATGAGATGCCCCTGCGGATTCAGCGCCAGCGTCGGATAGTCGGGTAATTCACTCATTTGGTCATGCTCGAAATCACCGTTTCAGTCGTCTGAAACGTTTCAGATGCCAGTTTCCGAGAAAGGGGTCAAGTTAAAGATTCTCACCCACCGAAGGACATGTCAGCATCATGTTACTTGGAGGAAAGGACCCATATGACAATGGGGTCCCATGAGGTTTTCGAGTAACACACAGGGGGGGATGAACATTTTAAAGACATCCGAGTCAGGTGGCCGGACTGCTCGCCATCCTGAAATCCAACAGGTGAAGCTGAGGCGAGGTGCGGCCCAGATACGTATTGCGGCGCAGCATGAACGCGATGTCCAATGGTCCCTCAGGGAAATCGGGCAACCGGTCGGCCAGATTGAACCCTATCGCCTCACATGTTTGGGCTCCCATGCCAACCCTGAATTTCAAGTGAGCCTTGCCGACCCGGGCCGGAGAGCCGATGACCTGGACATTCTTCACCCCCCATACGGGCTCGGGATTACCCTCGCCAAATGGTTCCAGCCTGCTCATGACCCCGGCAAAGGCCGGATCCAGAACCTCCTGCAACGTCACCCAGCCGTCAAGAGACATCCCCCCCCCCAGATCCCGTCCCTTCAGCGTGTCGGAACAGGCCCGAAGAAACGCCTCTCGGAACAGGTCGAAACGCTGGCGCGACACCTCCAACCCGGCGGCAAGAGCATGACCGCCAAACCGGGTCAGGTGGTCGCGACAGGACGCAAGACCTGAAAGCAGATCGAATCCCTCGATGCTTCTGCAGGATCCTCGCCCTCTCCCCTGATCGTCAAATCCGACCACAATAACCGGCCGGCCATGCCGGCTTGCGAGACGGGAGGCGACGATTCCCAGGACCCCGATATGCCACCCCGTTCCTCCCACCACAATGCCAAAATGGCTGGTCGCATCATGACTCGCGGAAATCTGTTGCGTGGCACTCTCCAGGATTTCCGCCTCGATCGACTTGCGTTCCTGGTTGGCTGAATCCAGAAGG
>JBAXWO010000638.1:0-2142 GCA_037128375.1 bacterium | reverse complement strand
GCAGTGATGGCCCAGATGACCGCGCCCACAACTAACAAAGACAAGAAGACTACCGCTGTATTTTTGGGTTCACGCAATGATTCATTTTCCATCATTACCCGCTCCTATGATTTTCGATTGCTTACAAAATTCCTGATCAGTCAAAAAGCAGGTGCGAATATCGCTTATCCCCATTCGCAACACAAGCACTTTCTGATGGCACTACGCGCACGCATCGTTTTGGGGCGACTCCAGACGTTTCAGGATATCTTTGGCCATGCTAAGTCCAACGCCCGGCAGCCTTGAAAGTTCCTCAGGTGTGGCGCGCCTGAGTCTGGCCACGGACCCAAAGTGCTCCAGCAGCGCCGCCTTACGCTTGCTTCCAATTCCGGGAATCTCATCCAGAACGGACTCGCGGATGCGCCGGGCGCGCAGACGGCGATGATAATCGAGGGCGAAACGGTGCGCCTCGTCACGGGCCCGTTGGAGAATATACAGTGCCCTGGAATCGGTTGCCAGCCGTAGCGGCTGGCTTTGACCGCGAATGTGAATTTCCTCAAAGCGCTTGGCCAACCCAATCGCCGGAACTTGCGCCATGCCCAGCGCACCAAGTTCATGGAGGGCGGCATTTAACTGCGAGACTCCGCCATCGACCACGAGCAAATCCGGCGTCTCCCCGCCCTCCTGCTGCAGGCGCTCGAAACGCCTCCTGATGACCTCGGCCATCATCGCCGGATCGTCAGACTGCTGCACGGTCTTGATGCGGAAATGCCGATAGCGCGACGGAGCCGGAATCCCATCGATCGAACACACCATGCTTGCCACAGAATGCGTGCCCGAGATGTTGGATATATCGTAGCATTCAATCCGCTTCGGAGGACTAGCCAATCCCAAAGCCTTTTGAAGTTCAATAAGCCCCTCCCGGGCGTCGTGCCGTTTCATTTCAGGCGTCGCCACCACCCGGGCGCGTTGACCCACTATGTCTTTCAACATGAACCACATATCACGCCAGGCGGCGGCATCCTCGAACTTCTTTTCAGCCCCCGCCTGCTCCATGGTCAACCGGACCTCTTCGAGGAGTTCCGGCAATTCACCCCGCAGAAACGCGCAGCCCCCCCCTACCCGCTCGCCATACTCCTCCGGGGTAACGCGCGCCATGCACGGGGCCGAACAGAAACGGACGATATCGTCGATGCAATGCCGATGGTTCTCCGGTCCCGGCGAGCGAGGAAGACACCGGCGCAGCCCAAATCGCTTTTCGATAAACTTCATAGCGGCGCGTGCCGCCGGCGATGACACATAGGGGCCGAAATAGAGGGCGCCGTCGTCCCGCCGTAAACGCACCGCTTTGAAAGCGGGCCAGGGATCATGCGGATCAATCCGCAGCATCAGAAAACGCTTATCGTCCCGCAGATCGACATTGTAGCGCGGCTTGTAATCCTTGATGAGTTGGCTCTCGGTCAGCAACGCTTCGGCTTCGTTGCGGAGAACCACATAATCCAAGGTATCCACACTACGAACCAATCCCCGCAGTTTCGGGTCTGCCCGCCGCCAGGTGCCGGCGCGGAAATAGGACTGCACACGCTTGCGCAAAGAGGCCGCCTTGCCGACGTAGATGATACGCCCGCGGCGATCACGCATCAGGTAGCAGCCGGGCTTGTCAGGCAGATCCTCCAGAGTCCGGCGAAGCTGGTCCGATATTTGAACTGTGAACATTGGTTTCGCCACCGGCCGACCGCTCGTGCCCCTCACCCGCTCAACGTCGCGATGACCCGTTCGGCCATCGCCTCGGGGGTCAGCCCGTACCTCGCGAGCAATATGGGAGTGGCCCCATGGGGAACAAATTCGCGCGGCCAGCCGAGGCGGATGATGTGTCCCTGATACCGTTGCTCCACCAGGTACTCCTCAACGGCTGTCCCGAACCCGCCCGATGCCACGCCGTTCTCCATCGTCGCAAAAACGCGAGCCAGGCGGGCTTGCGAACCCAGTAGGTCACTATCGATGGGGTTAATGAATCGTCCATTGACCACCCCCGCCGAGATCCCTTTTGCCGCCAGAATGTCCGCCGTCTCGATGGCGGCCGGGATCATGTCGCCCAGCGCCCATAATTGCACTTCCCATCCTTCCCGCAAGACACGCGCCTGTCCTTTAGTCAACGTGGCC
>JBAXWO010000637.1:0-2152 GCA_037128375.1 bacterium | reverse complement strand
TTGGTGGAGTCCTCCGCGCGGTGCCTTGATCTCCCGGCCGCCCTGCGCGACGTTCTTGCCTTCAATCCCGACGTGGTGGGCCTGACGGCGACGACGTCCGAAATCGTGCACGCGGGAGAATTGGCGGCCCGGATCAAGCAAGCCAGGCCGGGCATCCTGACGATCATTGGTGGCTGCCATGTGACTGCCATTCCGGAGGAAACGCTGGAGGCTTTTCCCGCATTCGACCTGGCGGTGGTGGGCGAGGGGGAAGAGACGCTGAAGGAGATTCTCCGAGAAAAGGCCCGGGGGGCCTCCACGCCTGCCGGTATTGCAGGGACCGTGACGCGAGAGGCGGGAGGGCTGAAGCGGCACGCATCCCGTCCGTTGATCGCGAACCTCGATGACTTGCCCCTGCCGGCCTGGGACCTGTTGGAGGGATTTCCGCGGATGTTCCGGCCCTCACCGGGACGGATCAAGCGCTGGCCTTGCGCCTCGATCGTTCTAACGCGCGGCTGTCCCAATCGTTGTATCTTCTGCGACCGGTCCGTTTTCGGGAATCGGTGCCGCGCCTACAGTCCGGCCTATGCCCTGAATGTGGTGCGTGAACTGTATCAACGCCATGGAGTGCGTGAACTATTGATCGAGGATGACACGTTCGTGATTTCCAAGGACAGGGTGCGCGAGTTCTGTGAACGTTTGATCGCGGAGAAGATTGACCTCAGTTGGTCCTGTCTGGGCCGTGCCGATCGGGTTGATCCGGATCTATTGGGCCTGATGAGGAAAGCCGGCTGCTGGCATATCTCATTCGGGATTGAGAGCGGGGACCCTGACATTCTGAAGGCCATGCATAAGCATCTCGACCTTGACCAGATCCGCCAGGCGGTGCGCTGGAGCCGGGAAAGCGGCATGCGGACCAAAGGGTTCTTCATTGTCGGTTTTCCCGGCGAGACGGCGACGTCCCTTGACCGGACGAGGGCGTTTGCGTGCGAACTGCCCTTGGACGACATCAGCGTCATGCAGATGACCCCGTTCCCCGGAAGTGAATTGTACGGCATGGCGGGGGAAGCCGGGACCTTTACCCGCGACTGGCGCCAGATGAACGTCCTGAACACGGTGTTTGTTCCGCATGGATTCACGCGTGCGGCCCTGGAGCAGGCCCGGAGTGATCTGCTGAAGGCCTTCTATTTTCGGCCCGGAGTGATCTGGCGGCAGGGCGTGCATGCGCTGCGCCACCCGGGCCTTATCCCCGGGATTATGGGCGGTTTCCACGCCTTCAGGAATGCGACTCGCGACGTATGAAGCTGTCCGTCATAACCCCCTCGTTCAACCAGGGCCGCTATATCGAGCGCACCGTGCGCAGTGTCCTGGAGCAGCGGGGGGATTTCGAATTGGAACATATTGTGATCGATGGGGGGTCCACGGACAACACGCTGGATGTTTTGCGCCGCTACGAACCGAAGTTGCGCTGGATATCGGAACATGACGGCGGGCAGAGCGATGCCCTGAACAAGGGGTTCAGGATGGCTACCGGTGAGGTGTTGGCCTGGTTGAACTCCGATGATACCTATCCGCCCGGGGCGCTGGCCCGCGTGGCGGAGGAATACCGGCGGGAACCCTTTGCCTGGTGTTTCGGCCATGGTGCCATTATCGACGAAAACGATCGCCCCATTCGCGATTTCATCACCCGCTACAAGGTGTCCCAATCCCGTAAGTATTCCTACCGCCGGTTATTGCGGCGGGATTTCATATCCCAGCCGGCGGTATTCTTCTCTGCCGCGGCCTATCGCGCCACCGGTGAAATCAGCCGTGACCTCGTGTACTCCATGGACTACGACTACTGGTTGCGATTGGGGCAGCGCTGGCCGCCGCGCCTCGTGGACGCGTTTCTGGCGAATTTTCGCTGGCATACCCAGTCGAAAAACGGCGCCGCCTATCGGAAGGCGGCGTGGGAGACGTTTCAGACGGCACGAAGGCACGCGACGCCCAGCCAGTTTGCGGATGTGGCCCTGCACCTGGGGCACTACGGCGTCCTGAACGTGCTGTACCGCCTGCTTTAGGGCTCTTACGACTTGAATCAATCGAGTTTCGGTAACGATTTTTTCGTAATCTTAATCGTAATCGTAATCGTAATCTCCTCTGGCTCGCTTGGCATGGTGCCGAAGAAAAAGGA
>JBAXWO010000636.1:0-2156 GCA_037128375.1 bacterium | reverse complement strand
GACCACGGGATGGGCACCGTGTCGGGCGGAAAACTGACGGTGCTGTGGGACCTGAACACGTGTAAGGATGTGAAGAAGGACACGAAGGTGCAGATCCTGGCCTATGATGTCCCCATGATTTATGTTGCCGAAGGACCCTACTATCTGGGCTCGGGCGGCACGGAAACCTATTCCTTCTACAAATTCCAGGCGGAGAAGAAGCGTGGCGCCGAGAAGGAGCGCATTTCCGTAGGAGGCGGCACCATGGTGATTCACGAGGAGATGGACAACTCCAACGAATTTCCGCCCTATCGTGTCACCAGTTCCAACGCGATTCCGACGGGGGCAAAGCCTGGCAAGCTCTGGGCGCGCGGCGCCGAGCCGCCCGACGGCGGCGAGATACCGGCCACGTTCCCCAACGGCTACAAGGCGTTCTATGCCAAGCGGTATCCGTTGGACAAAAGCAGCTATGCCGGTATGCTCAATCTACTGTCTCCCGAACTGGCGGATGAGCGCTATCATCCGGAAGGCTTTCCGACGCATGGCAGCATTGGGCGCAAGCTGATTGGTGAAGGCCTCGGTTATTTCTTTAGCGGCGATGGGTCGAGAAAGAGCAGGTGCATGTTCTACATGTGCTGGGCGGACTGCGCCACGTATGCGGACTGGGCGGGCCTGCGGCCGATGACGGAACTGGAATACGAGAAGTCTCTACGCGGTCCGCGGGTGCCGGAACCTGAAGAGTGCGGGAGTTCGTTCTGGGGCGGCAGTTTCGGCGGCGGCCGGTACAACGCGCATGCGCGGGAGATGAACGTGACGGTCGGCGACACCAACGGACTTGCCTTCATGGGCACGCACGGAAGTTGCACGGCGACCAACTGGCCGGCGGACTGGCCCAAGAAAGAAGCGAAGGGCACGGGCGTGCGCGGCGGGCAGGAATCGGCCTCCGGGCCTCCGGAACTCCGGGCGCCGTTCTGGTGCACCTCCTGCCGCATTGACACGGCGATTGCGGATGCGGAACGGTACGTCACCTACGGTTTCCGCCCGGCCCGCACGGCGCCGGAAGAGGCGAAGTGGAATTCGGTGAAGAACGAACAGGAGTCGAGCCCGTTGCTGGAGGGATTGCCGGCGAGCAGGGAGTAGGGCAGAGGTGGTCGGTTTTCGGTTGGCGGTTGTCGAGTGAATCGACTGGATCGATGGAATCGAATGATTCGATTCGGTCGATTGGATCGATTCGGTCGAACAAGACAGGAGAAGCAAACATGAAGGCGCAGGGCACAAACCAAGGCAAGAGGTTGGCGTTCGGTTGGCTGGTGGCGTTGTTTGCCGCCAGCGCGGCGCAGGCGCAGGTGCTGGTGCCTGTGCAACAGCCGGCGAAGAGTCCGATGGGACCCAACGTGTATTTCAGCAACATCAGCGTGACCCCGCGCGACGGGAACACGGCTGTGCTCCAGTTCGATATCGGCTGGCAGGGCTCCTGGCGGACCGACGTCAACCACGACGCCGCCTGGATTTTCTTCAAGTACCGCCTCGAAGGCGACGAGACGCGCACCTGGCGGCATGTCCGCCTGGCTGCGGACAAGGTCCTGAATCCGACCGGCTACGGTCAGGGTCCGGCGCCGGCCGGAGAGCCCTTGTCCTTCGACTGGGGCTGCTCACCCACGGATCGCAAGAAGTTCACCGCCGCTGGCGACACGCAGTTCGATTTCCTGGTGCCCGACGGCGATGACGGATTTGCCGGCGCGTTTGTGCGCCGGGCCGACCATGGAATGGGAATGGCCTCCGGCGCGAAACTCACGGTGCTGTGGGACCTGAGGGGCCTGGATGTGAAGAAGGACACGAAGGTCGCGATCAAGGCCTATGGCATCAAGATGGTGTATGTCGCCGAGGGGGCTTTCGACCTGGGCTCGGGCGGCACGGAAACGGGCGCTTTCTATGCATTCCAGCCCGAAAAGCAGCGGGGCGCCGAGAAGGATCGCATTACGGCTGGCGGCGCTACCATGGTGATTCACGAGGCCGTGGACGCCACCGTCGAATTCCCGCCGTATCGTGTCACCAGTTCCAACGCGATTCCGACCGGCAAGGTGCCGGGCAAGCTCTGGGCGCGCGCCGCCGAACCGCCGGACGGCGGCGAGATACCGGCCACGTTTCCCACCGGCTACAGGGCGTTCTACATGATG
>JBAXWO010000635.1:0-2159 GCA_037128375.1 bacterium | reverse complement strand
ACCTGCCTCGTGGGCAGCGCCGTGGATTGCCGCACCATGACCTTCGGCACCTGGGAGCAGGTCAAGGCGGAGATCGACAAGACCATCGCCCTGATTCCCAAGTGCCGCGGCCTGATCTGGGCCGTCGGCAATCACATTCCCGCCAACGTCAACCCCGACCTGATTGTGAAGTACCTGGAGTACACCCGGGGACACTGGGCCAGGACTCCATAAACAATCCGAACGTCTTCAGCGTGGGACAGACGCGGGACCGGGAGATCCGCAAGCGGACCTTCTCTGTCGTGACCGGATCAAACCGCAGCAGCCATTTGTAGCCCACCGTCGTTCCGCGCGCAATCTCGTGCCATTGGCCCTCGCACCACCCGTCGATGGCATATTCCTCGATGCGTTGCCCTTCGGTAACCTGCTCCTGCAGCATGGCACGATTGAACGTCCTGGGGCCGCCCAGATCGAACTCCAGAGTTGCTGCGGTCACCCCCACGTCCGGAGCCCAGAACGTGTCAGGCTTGCCGTCCACGGCCCTGTCCGCGCCGAACCTGTCGGTGTTGCCGTTACGCACATGCGATGCGGTAACGCGCGCGCCCAACGCCAGGTTGGTCTTGTACGTGGCATCCAGCACGGCGCGCAGTTCCATCAACCGTGCCATGTCGAGGTCCGGAATGCGTCCTGTTTTCGGATCGGGCGGCAGATTGAGCAGCAACACCGAATTGCGGCCAACGGACCAGTAGTAGATGTCCAACAGGTCGTGGAGCGATTTGACCTTCAAGTCCTCTTCCGGCTTGTAGTCCCAACTCGGCCGGATCGACACGTCCACCTCCGCCGGATACCACATCAGTTGGTGGGCACCTTCGATTTGCGAGCGGCTGCCCAGGTCAGGCGCCATCAGGTCGAAATTGGCGAAATTGTCCTTGATGCTGTCGTGATCAAACGCTCCGGCCGGCACCACGCTCCATTCTGACTCCCGGGCAAAGCCCGTTTCGTTGCCGACCCAGCGCACGTCCGGGCCGCAGATGGCAATCACCGCTTCAGGTTGAAGCTGCCGGATCAGATCATAGTAGCCATTCCAATCGTAGTTCTGCTTGCCTCCTTCCGGTCCCCCGTAGTAGCCGTCAAACCAAACCTCGTGGACTTGGCCGTACCCGGTCAGCAGCTCGCGCAACTGGGCTTTGAAAAAATCGTTATAGGCGGGTGTGCCGTAGGAGGGTTCACGCATATCCCAGGGGGAAAGATAGAGGCCCAGTTTCAAGCCGTATTTCCGGCACGCGGCGGCCAGATCGCCAACGACATCGCCCTGACCGTTCTTCCAGGAGCTGCGTCGCACCGAGAAATCGGTTGTGTGCGTCGGCCACAGGCAGTAGCCGCGGTGATGTTTGGCGGTCAGCAGCACCAACTTCATGCCGGCGTCGCGGGCCACGCGGGCCCACTGATCGGCATCGGCGGCGTCGGCCTCGAAGAAATGGATGAAGCAGGTATATTCCATGGCCTGCCAGGCGAGTTGCCGGGCGGATGGCGTAATCCGTGCGGCGGAGTCGATTGCGGCAGGAAGACGTGTGGACCCGTCGGGGTCTGTTCCTTTCTCCTTCGACTCAGGACGGCAGGACCCAGGACTCAAGGTGCTGTGTCCTGGGTCCTGCGTTCTGAGTCCCAGAACAAGCGTGCAAGCGCGCAGATTCTCTCCCTCCGCCTGCAACTTCAACTCCCCGGGCTCCTTGCCGGCCTGGACAATGATCTGGGCCAGGCCATTGAACACGCTGCGCTTCCACAGTTCTACCGCCCAGTCGTGCGGTAGATCGAGCAGTCGCCAGGCCGCATCGGCGAACTTCGCACTTCGCACCCCGGCCGACGCGCCGGTCTTGCTGAAGATCCCGTGATCGATGCCGAAGTTGAAATCCAGCTTGGGGTCGGCGGCGTGCCCAAAGGCGAAACGCCAGCCGTCATCGAGCGATGTGCGGTGTCCGCAATGTTCGGACATGGTCACCCTTTCATCCCGAACATTTGCTCCTTCAGGTCCAGATAGTAGAGATAGTCTTCTTCCTTTACGTCCGGCGGGCAGCGGTGGTCGCAGAACGGAATGTAGCCGCCGCGCTCGACGAGCGGCACAAGTGTCTTCATGTAGGCCTTGATGGCCTCCTTGCCCTTGATCATCTGGATCTTGTCGA
>JBAXWO010000634.1:0-2164 GCA_037128375.1 bacterium | reverse complement strand
GACCGTGCAGTATCCGACAAATGCCCACAGGTATTTTGGCCTGTTATCATGTCTCCTCATTATTCAAGTCCTCTCTCGTCACTTCCTGTCCTCACGTCTATCGTGACTGTCCCCGGTTCATGGGGATACTCCCGTCGCGTGCGCCGGGTTGCTGGACAATTCCTCTGTCTCAAATCCTGAATTCGGTAGCACCACCACTTCCGTTCGTCCTTTCGTGTAATACAGCCAGGCTGAATGGGTGCTGCCATAAGACCACGCCATCCAAAGTCCTCCCGCCCGAACGTAGCAATTGGTGTCAGAATGCGACTGATAACTCAGGAAGCGCAGGAGTTTCTTTGACGTGTCCTTCACCTCTCCGTTCCCAGATGACTCCAGGTTGTTTGAGTTACTGAGGAACCGCCACCGGTAGGTCGCTCCATCAGGTCGAAATGACGTGAAGTCAACCACTGCAACGCCGGCTGGGTGCGTGACCTTTGCCATCTGGCCATCCTCGATCTTAACGGCCGCCCGGTCATAAATTCCCCGATGGGGACTGGAGCGTCCGCATCCTGCCAGGAGCAGTGCTATGCCCAGACCCATTATGATCGTTCTGTTCATCTTCGTGTCCAACGTCCGGCAGCAGGCTGAACGAGCCCGCCAGGGCGAGTTCTAGTCTGCCGGCCGTTGTTGTCTCCCGTTCCATTTCGTCTTTCGCCCCATCGGTGTCAAGAGCGTCACGATGGCAAACAACAGTCCCAACACTGACCCAATCCCGAGAAATAGGACCCATGACATTCCGGCTCCATCATCACCGCCAGGCCATTGAATCATGGCAAAACCGGAAGTGAGGGGCAGCGATCCAAATACGACTCGAGCCGACGTTCTTCGTTCCGCGTGGGAAACCGCCCTGACAGCGAGAGCACTGGCTGCAAGAGCATGCACCGCGAACGGCACAGCAAACCACCGCACACTGCTTGAATAAAGCGGGATCATACCTCCGAACAACAGGGCTAGAACCATGTCGAACAACGCCCAGAACGCGACAGCGATGAATATCCTGTCTGTCATGATAGTCTTCCGTCCATTTCAAGAGCCAACGGCGGCAGTCGCCTTCGAGCGGCCGCAGTCCGCGAGTAAGGTGCCTTGTTCGGCGCCTTCACGTGGACTCACTTCACCCCAGATCATGGGCGTCTTTCATTTTCCAATCAACACGAATGCAGGGGTAGAATAGCCAGTAAACGGCACGCTCTCCAGCGTTGCGGGTTGGATAAACGAAGTACCACGCCGGACAACCATAGTTCGGACGGTCACCTTCTGTGCTATATGCCCAATGGCGGTACCCAAAGAAAGCAACGAGATACAAGGCACAGATGGCGGCAAGTACAACCAGATATTTCCTAACATGTTTCATGGCGTGAAGCCGAACTTGTTATTCATCCGATCCCGTTATCCCGGAAAATATCGATCCCGCTATCCACGCACAAACCCCAGACAAAACCCAAGCCAGCCTCATCCAGCCAACGAGCCACACGCCCATTTTCTCCAAGACTCTCGCGATCCGACTGTAATGTCGCCCATAGGAGCATTCCATAATTATTTTAGGACCACCTGGGGCCACGTGTCGGCCCTCCACATATCGCTACCCCATGATTATTGACCATCCCACGTAACCACCAGTACTTATCAGGCACAGCAAAGATATCGTCTTCCCTAGATCCGTCAGCACCCAGAGACGCTTCAGGGTGGGCCAGAAATAGTGGAAGTGGAGAAAGCAAGCGCCACTGATCCAAGCGGCGCCAAAGACCACAGCCACTTTGCCGCTAAGGTCAATCGATGCGTTCGATCCCGAAAACACAGCTTGGCGGGAGGCGATGCACCCCGCGCCGTAGAGTCCGACGACAATCGGAACAATGATGCCACCAAACCACTTGGACCAAAAGGTGGTCTCAGGGGTATCGCCCAGATGATCGATGAGAGTGACATCACTCTTGTAGACGTTGCGATTTAGCATTTTCCAGATCATTGGTTCCTTGCCGTCCGTGACCAAACACCGGTACGGTTTACCACGTACCCTGAATTTATCTTGTCGGGCTCCATCAGCATGTCGCATGGACATGGATGGAGACTTTCTTCTTCTCTCGTTTCAACCTGTTATACAACTTGACGGCTTCACCAGTCTTCAGGA
>JBAXWO010000633.1:0-2170 GCA_037128375.1 bacterium | reverse complement strand
GTCAGCGACGGCGCGAGCGAGACGATCCGCGGGGCAGGGTCGCCGCTCCCGGATGCCGCAACCGGCGTCGGCGGCCGGCAGGCCGCAAGCCCCAGCAACGCCACGAACGGCGCCACCCGGAAACAGCGGAAGCGAGAAAGGTATGCAAAAGGGCTTTTCATGGAAATAGGTGAGAGTGCGGATGACACTCACCCGCCAGGAGACAGAAAACACCGCGAATCGTGGCGAAAATTTTGGGAAAGGGCAAGCGCAATATTTTTACGGGAACAAATATCGCACCACCTGCGTCTAAATAAACCATGCGGCATGATGGGCATGCGGCAACAGGAGATGGACATTTTTGCCGTCGAGGCGTATGCTGTCTCCCGTGGCGAGAGGAATAATGAGTGTCTGCTCCAATAAACACCCCGCGAGGGACGTATCAGGAATGATGTGTCGTGTCACCAAGAGGAGTTCAATCATGAGAAACCATCCCGTATCCCTGTTTTCCACCTGGCTCGCGCTGATCGCGGCGGCCGGCCTGCTCTGGCCGGTTGCGGCTTCGGCCCGGATCAAGCTGATCACCCTGCCCCTGCGTGAACGCGTGGAAATTCAGCTCGATCATCCCAACGCCACGCTGGTTGAGGAGGAACGCATCGTTCCCCTAGTCAAGACACTCAAGGCTGAGGAACCCAATCAGGTGGATTTCTCATGGGCCAATACCGCCATCGATCCGCAAACCATCGTGTTCCGCGTGATCGGACCGGCGGAGGGCGGTCGCAACGCGGGCATGGATGTCAAGGTGCTCTCGGTCAGCTATCCGCCGAACGAGCAGGCGCTGGTGTGGCAGGTGGCGGCCAGCCAAAGCGGCGCGGCGCGCGTGCGCATCAGCTACATCCTGGGCAACCTGTCCAAGAGCTTTAACTACCGCGCCGTGGCCGCCAACGACGAGCAAACGCTGATGCTCAGCCAGTACATGCGGCTGCAAAACATGGCCAACGAGGAGTTTCTTTCGAACTTTGCCGCCGACAAGGGCGCCAACCTCTGGGCGGGGTGGGGGAGGAAGTTCACCCGCCCCGTGGGCATCAATGAGACCAAGGAGATGCTGGTCGAGAAGTTTGCCCGTGTGCCGGTGCGCAAGACCTACACCTGCAATCCGGCGGAGTTTGACTATCTGGACCGGCCGCAGAACAAGCTGCGCGTGCCCATGCACTATGTGCTGAAGAACGACAAGGCCAACAATCTCGGCACGGGGCCGCTCCCCTTCGGCAAGGTGCGCATCTTCATCGAGCCCAAGGACCCGCAGGATCTGGCCATGTCCGCCACCTTCTTGGGCGAGGACTGGGGACGGTTTACGCCGCTGGATGATGAAATGAAGCTTTTCCTCGGCGTGGCGCAGGACATTGTCGTCACCCGCACCATCGACAAGAGCGACCGCCGCCGCGTCGCGGGCAACCTCTATGACCAGGAGGTCGTCATCAAGTACGAGATCGAGAATTTCAAGGATAAGCCGGTCGTGCTCGATATCAAGGAGAACCTCCGCTACGTCCGGCGCGAGATCCCCAACGTCGGCGACACCGGGCGCGATGTCCAGTGGGAGATCCTGCCCGCGACCGACCTCGAGGGCGGCGTGGACAAGGAGAAGTCCACCTTTGAGGAGGTGCTGTTCCACATTCCGCTCCCCGCGCGCGACAAGAGCGGCAAGGCCGAGAAACGGGTCCGCAAACTGCACATTCTCTTCCACAACGAATGGTGAGCGCCGTCCTGGCTCCTCCTGGAGGTATCTTATGAAACGCCAATCCGCCGCTTTTCTGATGACCGCGCTGCTGCTCGTCGCCGCCGCGCCCCGCCTGGCCCCGGCCCGCAATGTGGACCTCTCCACCGTGCCGCGCCGCGACACGGTGCAGTTGACCATCTACAACAGCGAGGACCTCACGCTGGTGCGGGAGAAGCGCACGCTCACGTTCAAGAAGGGACTGAACGGTCTGCAGTTCTCGTGGGCCAACACGCTGATCGACTCCTCGTCGGTCGAGATCCGGTTTTTGTCCCAAGCCGACAAGCTCAGCCTGCTGGACACGACCTTCCCGCACGACAAGCCGCAGATGCTGTCGTGGAACGTGGTCAGTGAGTTCGACGGCGACGCCACCGTCGAGATCACCTACTTCACCAGCGGCATCACCTGGAGCGCCGA
>JBAXWO010000632.1:0-2173 GCA_037128375.1 bacterium | reverse complement strand
CGGTGCGTGCAAAGTGGATGGCAGGAACGCCAAAGAGCATACAGTAGTACTTGTGGTCCGTTGGCAGGCCGAGCACCGGTTTCAGTTCCGGCAAGGCTTCCAGGAGCCACTTGACCAGCCCGCACCATACAGTGCCGAGTCCGGAGGACTGAGCAAGGAGTTCGAAATAGGCCAGGGCTATGACAATGTCTTCCTGCGGGCACGGTGAGTCCAGTGGCGCCGACACGATTAGCAGGTGCGGGGCGCCGCGAAAGACAATATCGTGTTTGCGTTCGAACCATGCTGGCACTGCCTCCAGGAGATATCCCGCACTTTCAGCAATCTTGCCGTCCTTGATCGCCAGGAACGCCTCGAACTTGCGCCCGGTCTTGTTCGAGACGAAGCCTTTGAGCAATTCGGTCTTTCCCTCCGCGAGAAGCTTCGTGATCTGGGCTGGCTCGACCTGCTGCTGCAGGATGATCTTCGAGGAACTGAAGGTGCAGGTCTTGGTCGGCCCCACCGATTTCTCGCAGACGTATTTCATCCCGGCGTCGACCGCCAGTTGCGCCCAAACGCGCGGGTCATACTTTTCAGCCTTCCACGGATGCACATAGCGCTCGATGTATTCCTCGCACGGAATACGCTCGCGGTTGGCAATCCATTCCGCACGCCCCCCGACGGAGTAAGCCCCCCAATGGATGAACATCCCGTAGCGCGCTTCATTGAACCAATCCAATCGGCTCATGATCTTCATCTCCCTCTTGCCGGGCAGTCATGACTCACGACCATACACGCCCCATCTATCCTTGTGACGCTAAGTTAAGGGGCTTTCGGCTTTCCGGGTAGACTCGGGCCTTGCGGCCCGAGCCCCCCACAGACCCGTACTAGCGAATTTCCCGCATACGGTTCTTCAAGATGACTGTTTCGTCTAAGCATAGGAGTGAACAATACGCGGTCGCGGCAGCGGGTAGCGTGACAGGACGCGTTTGAACCGCTCCCATGGCATGTCCCGTTTCGACGAACGCCGGTTGAGCCAGTAGCGCCAGATGCGCTCGGCATGATAGGCAAAGTTGGCCAGTTGCCGCATATTGCCTGTAATGCCGTAGTAAGCATAGTGCCCCTGCATCTTTTGCTTCAGGGCTTTCCATTGCTCCTCCAGTGGCTCAGTCCGGTTCTGTCGGCAGAACTGCCGTAGGCCGTCCAATGCACGCGTGAGTCGTTTTCCCATTGTCTGCCTCGTTACGATGGCACGGCCCTTACGGGACGTACCCCATTGGTGCGTGAAGCCCAAAAAGTTGAATGTCTCCCGCTTCCCACCGTTTCGTTCCGGTGGATAGAATGGCACCAGCCGTGTCTTCTCCGGGTGGATTTTCAACCCATGCTTCTCGAACCGCTTAAACAACACCTCATACACCCGCCGTGCGTCCTGCTCTTGTTCAAAGCCCATAACGAAGTCATCCGCAAAGCGCACCATCCAGGCGCGTCCCTTGAGGCATGGCTTAATCTCCTGCTCGAACCACAGATCCAACACATGATGCAGATAGATGTTGCTCAGCATCGGCGATATGACCCCGCCTTGTGGGGTGCCAGCCTCGGGGTAATTCATTACCCCTTGATCCAGCACTCCGGCTGACAGCCATTTGCCGATCAATCGTCGTATCACTCCATCGCCTACCCGCTGATGCACCATGCTGCGTAATACGTCCTTATCCAGTGTGTCAAAGAACTTCGCAATGTCCGCGTCTATCAACCAGCATCCGCCCATTCCCATGACCTGTTTCCAGATCATGTTCAGGGCTTGGTGCGCTGACTTCTTCGGCCGGAACCCCATCGAGCAGTCAAGGAATTCCTGCTCGTATATCGGTTCCATCACCATCACCACGGCCCGTTGCAGAATCTTGTCCTCCAGCGTCGGTATCCCCAACGGTCGGGTTTCTGTCTTCCCTTTCGGGATATACACCCTCCGTACCGCCGGCGCCCGATACTGGTCGCCTCCTTTTGCCCGGTTCAGCAGCTCTTCCAAGCGTTTTGGCAGGTCACGGGAGTATTCCTCCCACTCCATGCCGTCCACGCCAGGTGCGCCATCCTTCCGCGTCTTCTTGCAGGCTTCCTGCATCCATTCCATGTCCAGATAGTGGTTCAATGACACCAGTGTCCGTCCCGGCAGCTTGCGCGCCAGCTCGGCTATCCGTGC
>JBAXWO010000631.1:0-2173 GCA_037128375.1 bacterium | reverse complement strand
GACACAGGGCTCGTCGCGGCCGATTTCGGTGGGGTGGAACAGGTGATTCTTAACCTTGCCGTGAATGCGCGCGATGCCATGCCGCAGGGCGGAACTCTTCAGGTCCGTACCGGCAGGGTTGAACTGGACGCCCAGTACTGCAGCAAGCATGTCGGTGTTGAGCCCGGCTCCTACGGCCGTTTACTGGTGCGTGATTCCGGCTGCGGCATGACCAGTCAGGTTCAGGAACGCATGTTCGAGCCGTTCTTTACCACCAAGGCAAAGGGCAAGGGGACGGGCTTGGGCATGTCCACGGTCTACGGCATTATCCGGCAGTGCAAGGGCAATATTGAGGTGCGCAGCGCTCCCGGGCAGGGGGCGGAGTTTACGATTTTCCTCCCGGCTGTGGCACCGCCGCCGGCGGAGGGGCGGGCAGCTGCGTCACGGCGCGCGTGATCATAATCAGGTGATAGGTCATGCGTTTCGCGGTGAGCGCGTTCTCCCGCATCCGGGGATTCAGGAAGGCTACGACATCCCGCCGGTTCCATTCGCGGCCGCTCCGGCCGCACGGCTCAATCAGGCAATCAACCGGGTTCCAGCGGCGCAGGACCGCGTCGGAACAGACCACCGCGCCCGCCGCCCGGAGGGCGTCATCGTACCGCTCATCCTGAATCACGAGCGGCTCGATGCGCCCGCCGGAAATGACGCGAATTTGACAGACATAGTTGGAATGCAAGCCGGCCACGGGTATGCGGGCGCAATCGGGATTCCAACCTCGGACGCGATCGACAATCGTTCGCGCCGGTGAAAGGAAGAAGGCACCCATCACCCCCCGTGTGATCACGACCATGATCAACAGCAGGCACACCCCCAGGGCCGCCAACCGGTGAGTGGCGGCCCATCGCCACGTGACAACGGCAAACAGCACGGCGGCGGCGGCGATGATTCCGCCCGCCGCCATCGGGATTCCGATCAGGGGTGCCATGGTCATCAGGCCGATGCCGGCCGTGAGGCCCAGGGCGTAGAGCAACCGGACCGTCCATTCCACGGGCCGGGGAAAGGTCTCATTCCGGATACTGGATCCTATCGCCAAGGCGAGCAGCAGGGCCACCTGGGGATAGGCGGGGAGAAGGTAGCGGGCGCGTTGTTGGTTGCCGCAGGCGAAGAGGATATAGAGCATCAGAACCCATCCGGCGGCGAAGAGCGCCTCGCGCCGGTGAATCCTGAACTGTTCCAGGCACTTCAGGGAGTTGGCCGCGAGGGCGGTAAGGGCCAGAAGCGACCACGGCAGGAACTGGCCCGTGACGGAGCCCAGATAGTGGCCCAGGTTGGCAAGGATATAGACTTTGCTGCCGGATAACCGGCGGCCAATTTGGTCCATGAAAAGGTCCATCAACGCGAAACGGCCGTGCTTCGCCACCGCCAACGCAAACCACGTGGCGGGAATGGCGACGGCGCAAACCATGATGGCGGGATGAATCAGATCACGGAGCCGGACCCCGCGCGGCCTGGCCAGCGCGCAATACAGGTACGCGTATAGGACCGGCAGGATCCCTGCCAGGCCCTTGGTCGCCACTGCCAGGGCGGCGCCGAAGTAGGCGAGGGCGTAGTAGCCGGTGCTCAGTTTGCGCCGGAGAATGAGTCCGGCAAAACCGAGCAAACTGGCGGTCGTAAAGAAGCAGAGGAAGATGTCCGGTGTCGATCGGGTGCTGAGCAACATGACCGTCATGTTGGAACCCGTGATGGCGGCGGCCACCAGGGCTTCCCGGGGTCGGCGCCACAGCAATAAAGCGAGTTCAAACGTCAGCCACACTGTTCCCGTACCCGCCAGCAGACTGGGCAGACGCGTACTCTCATAACCGATTCCCAAGGATTTCCAGCTTGCCAGAATGGCCCAATAGCTGAGGACCGGCTTCTTGAAACGCGGGCTGCCATCGGCGTAGGTGGGCGAAAGCCAGTCCCCGGTCTGCACCATCCGGAGCGCTGCATCCGTGTAGAAACGCTCGTCCGCGCGCCAATGCGCCAGGCTGCCCAACAGCGGGAAGCAGAGACAGAGGAATAAGGCGGCCAGGATCGCCATGCCGCGGCGTGACCCTCGTGGTTCGGCAGGCGGTATATCCGCGTGAGCGACCCCGGGATTCAAGTTGCACGCAGGTTTGAGGGTCAATTCTGGCATGGTCCGACTCGAATGCTA